>JAWVDL010000090.1:0-2829 GCA_033857355.1 Gaiellaceae bacterium
TCCGTCGATGCGCCGGCACGGGCAGATGACGTCGCAGTTGCACGATTCGAAGTAGGTGCCGCTGAGGCTCCATTCCGTCATACGAGCAGTCCAGCCGCGACGGCGAGGAAAGCGACCCCGAGCGGGACAGACGCGCGATCGCCGTGCGGAACGACCTTCTGCAGGACGATGAGCCCCGCGACCAGCGCCATCCAGAGCACGCTCATCGCGCCCAGGGCGACGAGGACGAGCATCAGGCCGGCGCAGCAGCCGATGCACGCCGCTCCGTGCTCGAGGCCGAGGCGGAGCGACGAGGTGCGGCGCTTGCGCACCAGAAAGCCGAGCGGGCTGCGGCAATGACGCAGGCACGCTGACTTGAGCGGCGTCAGCTCGTAGAGGCCGGCGGCGGCGAAGGCGCCCGCCTCGAGCCGGCGGCTCCACATCGCGTCGAGCGGGGACGCGCTCCCAAGCGCACGCGCGACCGCGTACGCCGCGAGCCCGAGCGCGCTCCACGCAAGGAGGTAGCCGACGACGAACACGGCGGTCGAGAGCGTCGCGGCTCGCTCCCGGTCTCCGCGTGCAAGCGCGAACAGGCTGATCGTCGGCGCAGCGGACGGAAGCATCATCGCGGCGCTCATCCCGACCCAGAGCCCGAGGAAGACGGCGACTGAACCGGGTCCGGCGACGGTCACGAGCGGTTGTGGTTCACGAGCTCGACGTTGTTCCCGTCCGGATCGAGCACGAAGGCTCCGTAGTAGCCCTCGTGGTAGACCGGCCGCTCGCCGGGCGGGCCGTTGTCGCGGTAGCCGGCCGCGGTCAGCGCGCGATGGAACTGGTCGACCGCGACGTTCTCGCCGACGGGGAACGCCATGTGCAGGTTCTCGGTGACCGGAAGCCGGTCGTGGACGACGGAGAAGGAGCCGCTACCGCCGGAGAACGTGGCGCGATCCCGCCGCTCCCCTCTGAGGCGGAACCCCGCGTGGGATCCGACCTCCTCGTAGAAGCGCTTCGAGGCCTCGAGGTCTGCGACGCGGATCCACAGGTGATCGACCCAGCCGGGCGTGTTCATCGACCCGTGATGGACCGCTTCGACGCTGTTGCCGTCGGGGTCGCGCAGGAAAGCGCCGTAGTAGTCGCCGGAGTACTGCGGCCGCGCGCCGGGCTCCCCGTCGTTCCGTAGGCCGGCCTCCAGACCGACGCGCCAGAACTCGTCCACGTGCTCTCGCGAGGGTGCGCGGAACCCGATGTGGAGTCCGCGCGTCGCCGGCTTCTCCTCAGTCGCCTCCGAGAGCCCGAAGTCGTTCCACTCGGCGTAGTACTCATCGGAGTGCGACTGTTCGATCCCGAGGACCTGCAGCACGGTCACGTACAGCGGCTCCGTAGCGGCACGATCGGAGACCCGGATCGTCACGTGATCGAACACGCGTAGATTCTTGCGCATGATCCTGACCGGCGGGACGATTCGAACGCTCGATCCGCACCTCGCGACCGCACGGGCGCTCGCGATCGCGGGCGAATGGATCGCTGGAGGAGTCGGCGTGCACGAGACCGCGCTCGCCTCGCCCGAGACGATCGACCTCGGCGGTCGCTGCGTCCTCCCCGGTTTCAACGACTCGCACGTCCATTTCCCGACGTGGGCCGTCGCGCAGGGCCAGGTGCGGCTCGAGAGCGCGCGGACGCTCGAGGAGGCGGTCGGTCTTGTCGGACGCGCGCTCGAGGGTGCTCCGCGCGACCGGATGCTGCGCGGGCTCGGATGGCGGAGCGGCGACTGGGATCCTCCGACCGAGCCGACGCGGCACGACCTCGACGCGGTCTCCGGGCCGACGCCGGTGGCCCTCATGGCCCGCGACTACCACTCGCTCTGGCTGAACACGGCGGCGCTTGCGCTCGCGCGCGACGACCTTCAGCAGGCGGGTGGCGTGGTCGAGACCGACGAGCGCGGCGAGCCGACGGGCATCCTCCGCGAGACCTCGGCCTGGCACTTCCGGGACGTCTACGCGCATCCGACCGACGACGAGTTCCTCGCCGCGACGCGGACGGGCGTCAAGCTGGCGGCGTCGCGCGGCGTCACGGCGGTGCACGACAAGGACGGCTGGCTCGGCGCGCTGCGGTTCTGGCAGCGGCTTGCCGCGGAGGGCCGGCTGCCGCTGCGCGTCTGGCAGTCGATTCCGCACGAGCTCGTCGAGCATGCGAGCGAGCTCGGGCTGGAGAGCGGGTACGGCGATCCGATGCTGAGGCTCGGCTACCTGAAGGCGTTCATGGACGGGACGCTCGGCTCGCAGACCGCTCTGATGCTGGACGGCTCGGGAGTCGAGATCACGAGCGGCGAGGAGCTGCGCGAGGTGATCCTGCGGGGCGCGGCGGCCGGCTTTCCCGTCGCGGTGCACGCCATCGGGGACAAGGCGAACCGCGACGCGCTCGACGCTTTCCAGGCGACGCGCGAGGCGTGGTCGGCGCGCGATCTCCGCCCGCGGATCGAGCACGCGCAACTGCTGGCGCCGGAAGATCTGCCACGCTTCGCCCAGCTCGGCGTCGCGGCGTCGGTGCAGTTCAGCCATGCGCCTTCGGACCGCGACCTCGCCGACCGCTTCTGGGCGGGGAAGACCGACGGTGCCTACGCGTTCCGCTCGCTCCTCGACTCGGGCGCGGTGCTCGCGAACGGCTCGGATGCGCCGATCGAGGAGCTCGAGCCGTGGGCCGGCATCTGCGCCGGAGTCCTGCGCACGATCGACGGCCGCGAGGCGTGGCACCCCGAGCAGCGCGTCACGCTCGAGCAGGCGCTGCACGCGACGTGCATCGCGCCTGCGTGGCTCGCGCGCGACGAGCGCCGGCGCGGGAAGCTCATCCCCG
>JAWVDL010000091.1:0-2586 GCA_033857355.1 Gaiellaceae bacterium
GAGCGTCGAGAACGGGACGATTCCCGCATCGAGCCAGACGTCCCCGACCTCGGGCACTCGGCGGACCTCGGCGTTGCACTGCGCACAGCGGATCGGCACCGCGTCGATCCAGGGGCGATGGAGCTCCTCGAGCTGGCCCAGGCCCGAGACCGCGCGCTCCTCGAGCTCGGCGCGCGAGCCCAGGACGTTCAGGTGCCCGCATTCGCAGGGGTAGAACGGCAGCGGCAGCCCGAAGTAGCGCTTGCGCGAGATGTTCCAGTCGCCCATGTTGCGCAGCCAGTCCTCCATCCGCTTGCCGTAGAAGTCGGGCGTCCACTCGACCTTCGCGTTCGCGTCGATCAGCGGCTGGCGGATCTCGTCGGCGCGGATGAACCAGTCGTCGACGACGCGGAAGATGACCGGCGTCGAGCAGCGCCAGCAGTGCGGATACCGGTGCACGTACGTTCCGGCGTTCTCGAGCAGCCCGCGCTCGCGCAGGTCGCCCACGATCTGGTCGGCCGCCTCGACCGTCGATGCGCCGTGCAGCCACCCGTACTCCGGATAGAAGCGGCCTGCCTCGTCCACCGGGACGAGCACCGGCAGATCGTGGACGCGCGAGAGCTCGAAGTCCTCGGTCCCCGCGCCCGGGGCGATGTGGACGATGCCGGTGCCATCCTCCATGGACACGTCCTCCCAGGGAATGACCCGGTGCCTGACCCCACCCCCGGGCTCGAAGTGGTCGTACGGCCCTTCGTACTCGAGGCCGACGAGCTCGGAGCCCTTGGCGCGCGCGACGAACGTGTCCTCGGGATAGCGGGCGACCGCGACCCATTCGCCGGTGTCGCGCTTGCCGTACTCGGCGCCGGGGTTGACCGCCGCGGCGACGTTCGCCGGCAGCGTCCATGGCGTCGTCGTCCAGACCACGAGCGACTCGTTGTCGCGGTCCTTCAGCGGGAAGCGGACGAACAGGGACGGATCGGACTTGTCCTGGTACACGTCCGACTGGGACAGCTCGTGCTGCGAGATCGAGGTGCCGCAGCGTGGGCACCACTCCGTGGAGCGATGGCCGAGGTACAGCCAGCCGCGCTCGTGGACGATCGCGAGAAAGCGCCAGATGTACTCGATGTTCGTGTCGCTGAACGTGAAGTAGTCGTTGCCCCAGTCCATCCACTGCCCAAGACGGATGGACTGCTCCGTGATCACGCGCGCCGACTCGGCCACGAGCTCACGGCACTTGCGCGCGAAGCCGTCGAGGCCGTACTCCTCGATCTCCGGCTTGGAGTTCAGCCCGAGGTCGCGCTCGACCTTGACCTCGACCCACAGTCCCTGGCAGTCGAAGCCGTTCTGGAAACGCTGGTCGAAGCCGCGGAGCGCCTTGTAGCGCTGGAACACGTCCTTGTACGTCCTGCCCCAGATGTGATGGACGCCGAGGCCGTCTTTCGTGTTGGCCGTCTTCGGGCCGTCGATGAAGCTCCACTTCGGCCCGCCGGCGAGCTGCTCGCGCAAGCGCGGGAAGATCCGCTCTGCCTCCCACCAGGAGAGGATCTCGCGCTCGAGCCCCGGGTGGTCCGGCACGGGCGGCAGAGGCTGGAACGGCTTCTCCATGGTTCGATTCTAGGGATGGACGCTCGCGACCCCGACGTTCAGAAACCGGGACAGTGGGAACAAGGCGCCGTCCGACAGCGTTCACATCCTTGAACCACCAGAACCAACTGAAAGGACGAAATCTCAATGACTACAGCGGTCACCGAATCGACGTTCGAGCAGGAAGTGCTTCAGAGCGACAAGCCTGTTCTCGTCGACTTCTGGGCCGAGTGGTGCGGTCCGTGCCACGCCGTCTCGCCCGTCCTCGACCGAATCGTCGAGGAGCGGAACGGCGAGCTGAAGCTCGTCAAGGTGAACATCGACGAGGAGCAGGAGCTCGCAATGCGCTTCGGCGTCCAGTCGATCCCGACCATGATCCTGTTCAAGGACGGTCAGCCGGCTGCGGCGACGATGGGCGCCCGGCCGAAGGGCGACATCGAGCGCCAACTTGGCCTAGTCCAGGAGGCGTAGGCCCGAAAGATCCAGGCCGAGGTGCGCTAGCCCTCGGCCTGTTCCTTTCTTTGGTTCGGAAGCGGCGCAAGGGCGTCCCGGGCCGGCTCGTCCACGAGGTTCAGCACGCGCATGCCGTGCACGTAGACGATCGAGCCGCCGAAGGTTCCTCCGAGGGTCAGGAGCGCGAAGCCGATCAGCGTGAGGATGAACGGGCCTGCGTGCACGTTCCCCTCCTTGAAGCTCTTGTGCCCGACGATCGCGGCGATCAGGAAGAAGACGGTCGCGGTCACCATCGTGATCGCGTGCGTCGTCGCCGTGCGCTTCAGCGGCGTCCCCGGGCTGATGACGAGCCAGTCGAGGAGGCCGGTGAGCGCGGTCGCCGTGGTCGTGATCAGGCCGAAGATCAGGGCGAGCCACCAGCCGTGCGTGGCTGCATTCGTGCTGATCCCGGTCACGTCGGCGAGCGCCGCCACGGTCGCGAAGGTGTAGGCGCCGATCGTCGCGTCGGTCAGAGGTGGGTGCAACGGGTGTCCCGGCACTCCACGCCACAGGTAGCTGAGCTTCACGAGT
>JAWVDL010000092.1:0-4407 GCA_033857355.1 Gaiellaceae bacterium
CCGCGAGGAAGAGCGCGTTCGAGCCGGCGTAGTACGAGATCGCGTTCGCGCTGAGCAAGGCCGCTCCCGCCACCACGGCGCCGAGCAGGAGTCCGCGCCGCCAGTGCAGGCGCAGGCCGACGAGCGCGTCCCCGAGGCGCAGCTCGCCGGTCGAGGTGACGACGACCGCGCAGTGCATGAGTGCCGCGACGAGAGGGCCTGCGAAGAGGAGCAGTGCCCAGGCAGCCGGCAGCCACAGCCCGGCCACGACCACCGGGACCACGCACGCCGACAGCGCGGCGTTGAGGACGAAGAACCGCCACGACTGGCGGTAGAAGTCGCCGAAGGCGGCGCGCAGAGCGGCTCCCGAGCTCATCCCTTCACTCCCGCGGTCGTGACGCCGGCGATGAAGTAGCGCTGGAAGAAGATGTAGATCAGCCCCACCGGCGCGATCGCGATCGTGGTCGCCGCCATCAGCGCGGGCCAG
Source organism: Gaiellaceae bacterium (assembly GCA_033857355.1). Lineage (GTDB taxonomy): Bacteria > Actinomycetota > Thermoleophilia > Gaiellales > Gaiellaceae > UBA5186. The sequence continues at coordinate 467 of JAWVDL010000092.1, forward strand.
TCCGTGTTGAACCCGCCGCCGCTCGCGAACTGCGCGATGCCGATGTTGAGCGTGAACTTCGAGTTGTCCTGGAGCAGGATGAGCTGCCAGTAGAAGTCGTTCCAGGTGCCCTGGAAGCTGAGGATCGTGATCGCCGCCAGCGCCGGGCCCGCGAGCGGCAGCATCACGCGCCAGTACGTCTTGAAGAAGCCCGCATTGTCGAGCTTCGCCGCCTCCTCGTAGTCCTTCGGGATCGTCAGGAAGTACTGCCGCATCAGGAACAGATTCGTGGCGTACAGGAGGTGGATCAGGATGTAGCCCTGGTACGTCGCGATCAGGTTCCAGTGCGTGTACGGGAAGTCCGCGAGCAGCTTGAAGACCGGCACGAGGCGCATTTGGTCCGGGATCATCAGCGTCGCGAGCACGAGCATGAAGAGCGGCTCGCGCAGCGGGAACCGCAGGCGCGCGAACGCATAGCCGCCGAGCGCGCACAGGAAGAGGTTCGAGATGGTCACCGTGATCGCGAAGATGGCGCTGTTGAGGAAGTAGCGGCCGAACGGACCGGTCGTGAACGCCTCGCGGTATCCCTTCAGCGTCAGGTGGTGAGGCACGAGCTGCAAGCCCTTCACGCTGTCGGGCAGCGTCTTGAACGAGGTCGAGATCGTCCAGTAGAACGGCCACAGGTAGAAGATCGCGATCGCGATCAGCAGCGCGTAGAGGAGGAGCTGCCCCACGAGGTGACCCTTGCCCCGTCCCGGAATCCCGGCGGCGAGGGGTCTCCCCTCGGCAGGCGGCTCCCCGCGAGCGAGTCGCTCGGTCGGCGCGATGTGCGGAGCGGCTTCGCGGTCGTCCATGGTCAGTAGCCGATCTCCGCGCGCCCGAACAGCAGCCGTTGGACGAGCGTGAAGAAGAAGATGATCACGAAGAGGACGACGCCGATCGCGGCCGCGTAGCCCCAGTGGGAGTCGAAGATCGCGGTCTGGTACAGGTAGAGCACAGCGGTGACCGTCGAGTACGCGGGGCCGCCCTTGCCGCCCGAGATGATGAACGCCTGGTCGAACAGCTTCAGGCAGCCGATGAACGAGAGCACCGCGACGAAGAAGTGGCCGGGCTTGAGCAGGGGGAAGGTGATCTTCCAGAAGGTGCGCCAGCGGCTCGTTCCGTCGATCGCCGCCGCCTCGTAGACATCCGTCGGGATCGACTGCAGCGTCGCGAGGTAGAAGAGCATCATCGTCCCGGAGGTCGTCCAGATGTTCAGGCCCATGATCGACTCGAGCGCCGTCGACGACTGCGCGAACCAGGGCGTATGGACGGGATGGCCCTCGATCTTGCCGAGCAGCGCGTTGAGCAGCCCGCCGGCGTTCAGGATGAAGAGCGCGATCGCGGTGACCGCCGCCGAGGACGTCAGCGACGGGAAGTAGAACGCGGCGCGGAAGAACGACTTGCCGCGGATGCGCGCGTTGACGGCGAGCGCCAGTCCGAGCCCGAGCGCCATCTGCGCCGGAACGACGATCGCCGTGTAGTAGAAGGTGTTCCAGATCGCAGTGCCGCGCCGCGGCGGCCACGTCCAGAACAGGTGGTCGTGCCAGAGGTCGCGGTAGTTCTTCGTCCCGATGTAGCCGATCTTTCCGAGGATGCCCCAGTCGAAGAAGCTGATGTAGACCGCGTAACCGATCGGGAAGATGAAGAAGAGCAGGAAGAACGCGAGCGGGACGATCACGAAGGCGTAGCCGACGAGCGCCTCGCGCAGCTTGGCGCTGCCGACCGACTGGAACCTTCCCGGTGCCCTGCGCCGGGCACCTGTCGCTACCGCCACCGGCCCCCCACGTGTCTAGACGGCAAGACTCGCCGCGCGCCCGATCTGAGCGCGCGGCGAGTCTAGTACCTGGCTTGCAGTACGGCTAGTGCCCCAGGGCGGCGTTGGCCGCGGCCTGGATGTTGCGGAGAGCCACGTCGACGGTCTCCTTGCCTTCGAACGCGGCCTGGAGCTCGTTGTTCGCGGTGTCCGTCACCTTCGAGAAGCCCGGTGCGAACTGCCACGGATGCGTGAACGGCGCCTCCTTGAGGTAGACCGCTCGCCCAGCCGGCGGCTTGACGTCACTGCGGGCCGGCAGGTAGCCGACGTTCGAGATCCAGACCTTCTGGCCCACCGGGCCGTCGAGGAACTGGAGCATCTTGAAGGCCGCGGCCTTGTTCTTCGAGTCCTTGGCGATCGAGTACGACGCCGTGAATCCGAGGTTCCCGCGGTACTTGTTGCCCGCCTTCGCACCGATCATCGGGTACGTCTTCCAGGAGATGCTGGGGAACGTGTCGTTCATGTAGCTCGTCACCCAGTTGCCCTCGAAGATGATCGAGGCCTTCTCCTTGCCGAGCGCCTCACCGCACCAGCCCATCCCGAGCTGCGCCGGCGTGCGCGCGAGCCCCGACTGGATCCAGTTGATGTAGGTGCTGACCGCGGTCGTGTTCTTGGACGTGTTCACGACCGCCTTGGTCTTGGAGGCGTTCAGGAACCCGCCGCCGTTCTGGTACATGAAGGCGAGGATCCGTGCCAGGTCGATGCCGAGGCAGACCGGCGGCTGGCCGGCGGCCTTGAGCTTCTTCGCGGCGGCGGTCAGTCCCGCCCAGGTCTTCGGCGCGGAGACCCCGGCTGCTGCGAGGGCCTTGGTATTGGCCTCCATCGCAAGCGGCGACCAGTCCTTGGGCAGGCCGTAGAGCTTGCCCTTGTAGCGGAACGCGCTGAGCAGCCGTGGGTAGAACGGCTTCTGGCTCATGTGCGCCGCTGCCATCCTCGCGTTGAGCGGCTCGAGCACCCCCTGGGAGACCCAGTCGGGGAACACGTTCGAGTCGACGTAGAAGATGTCCGGCGGCTTGCGGGCCGCGAACCTGGCGAGCATGCCTTCGGGATACGGGTCGAGGTTGATCTCCTTGACCTTGATCGACGGGTTCCGCTTCTCGAACGCCGTGATCGTCGCCCGGATCCCCTTGAGCTCGACTGCGGAGGAGCTCCAGTGAGCGAGCGTGATGGTGGTCGCTTTCGCAGCCCCCGAATGTGTTGCCCCTCCGGTCATTGCCGCCGTCGAGGCCGGGACCGCTCCGATGACGAGGACGGCGCCTGCAAAGGCGATCGCCGTCCGCAACCGGGAACGTGGACGTGGACTCATTTTCACCCCTTTCGCACTTTCGCGCGATATTCGTACGGCTTTGAACCTGCCAGGGAGTCTAGACCCTCGCGCGTCGAAAAAGTTGGTTCTCGATGCAGTGCGCACGAGAAGAGGCGGCCTCTCGGCCGCCTCTCGTCGTCTGGCGGAGTCGCCGCTCAGACTGCTGGGACCGGCACCGGTCGCTGCGCTCCGCTCGGGTCGGGGCGCCGCTTGAGCGCACCGCCGAGCGTGAGGACGCCGAACCCGATCCCGCTGAGCAGGAGGGCGATTCCTACGACCATCCCGAAGAGCGCGAGCTGCTCGGCCATGTAGCTCGTGTTGAGCGCCGTGGTCAGCGCGGTCTCGGTGACCCAGAGGTCGCGGGCCGAGTTGCTCATCGGTGCTCCGCTCGGGTACTTCTGCGCCGCGGCTGCGTCGTTCGTGCCCTTGCCGTCGGCTGTGGCGAAGCGGGGCATCTGAGCGTAGGTCAGGCCGCCGGATGCCTCGAGCGCATGGATGCGCATGTAGCCGGCGAACCAGCGCGCCCGCTGGCCGGTGTCGATCGCCTGGCCGGCGACGTCGCCGCCGGGGAGGACGACGTTCGTGAGGCCGGCCTTCTTGGCCTCGGCCGCGATTCCGTCCCTGGTCATGTCGGGCGAGCCGACGATCTGCTCCAGCTTCAGGCTGTCGCGCACCGTGCTGCGGCCGTTGAGGCCGAGTGCGATTGCCCCGATGCCGAAGGCGATGAGGACGATGCTGGCGGCGATTCCGCCGAGCTCGAAGAATTTCTTGTTGAACATGGCGACTCCCTTTCCGTGGACT
>JAWVDL010000093.1:0-4155 GCA_033857355.1 Gaiellaceae bacterium
GGCGTGATCTCCGTCGATCCCTCGAGCCCGTTCACGAAAGGCGCGCTTCTCGGCGACCGCATCCGGCTCGCCGACCACTTCCTCGATCCCGGCGTGTTCATCCGCTCGATGGGAACGCGCGGTCACCTCGGAGGACTCGCGGAGGCGACGCTGCAGGCGCTCCTGCTCCTCGACGCCGCCGGCAAGGAGCTCGTCTTCCTCGAGACGGTCGGCGCGGGGCAGAGCGAGGTCGAGGTGATCGGGATCGCCGACACGGTCGTCCTCGTCCTGATGCCCGGCTCGGGCGACTCGGTGCAAGCCTTGAAGGCCGGAATCATGGAGATCCCCGACGTGATCGCGATCAACAAGATGGACCATCCCGCGGCGAAGACGATGCTGAACGAGGTGCGCTCGATCCTCTCCCTCGACCGTGAGCGCGCGTGGCGGCCGCCCATCGTGCTCACCGAGGCGACCCGGGGCGAGAACGTGGAGGAGCTGTGGTCGAAGATCGAGGCGCATCGAGCGTTCCTCGAGTCCGAGGGCGAGCTGGAGGAGCGGCGGCGCCGGAATCTCGCCGGCGAGGTCTTCGCGGTCGCCTCGACGCGCGCGAAGGCCCATCTGGAAGGCGCGGTCGCGGACGATCCGGAGCTGCGGCGGCTGCTCGACGAGGTTCAGCGGCGGGAGCTCGACCCACTCAGCGCGGTTCGTGAGATTCTGGACAAGGTGTTCCACATTGGCGACCAGAACGGCACCGACCCTCGCTGACATCGAGCAGGCGCGGGCGCGGCTCGAGGGCATCGCGCGCGTCACGCCGGTGTTCGGCTCCGAGTCGTTCTCGCGGCGCGCGGGCCGCGAGGTGCTGCTGAAGGCCGAGAACCTCCAGCGCACCGGCGCCTTCAAGGTCCGCGGCGCGGTGAACAAGATCGCGACGCTGTCCGACGCCGAGCGGGCAGCGGGCGTCGTCGCGGCGAGCGCGGGGAATCACGGCCAGGCGGTCGCCTGGGCGGCCCGCGAGCAGGGCGTCGGCGCCACGGTGTTCATGCCGCAGGACTCGCCGATGGCCAAGGTCGACGCGACGAGGAACTACGGGGCGACCGTCGAGCTCGGCGGCACGGTTTTCGAGGAGGCCGTCGTGGCCGCCGAGGAATACGTCGAGCGAAGCGGCGCGACGTTCGTCCACCCCTTCGAGGACGAGGTCGTGATCGCAGGCCAGGGCACGATCGGGCTCGAGCTCTCGGAACAGGTGCCCGACGCGGACACGTTCGTCATCCCGATCGGCGGCGGCGGCCTCGCGGCGGGGATCGCGATCGCGCTGAAAGCCAAGCGTCCTGAGGTGCGGATCGTCGGTGTCCAGGCAAAGGCCTGCGGGCCGCTTGCAGGGGGGACGGAGTTCGGCTTCACGATCGCGGAGGGAATCGCCGTCAAGCAGCCGGGCGAGCTCACCACGTCGATCCTCCGCGAGCACGTGGACGAGATCGTCGCGGTCACCGACGAGGAGATCAGCGAGGCCATCGTGCTGCTGCTCGAGCGGTCGAAGCTCCTCGTGGAGGGTGCGGGAGCCGCCTCCGTCGCCGCGGTCCTCGGTGGCCATGTCTCGGGGAAGGGGCCGGTGTGCGCGCTCCTCTCCGGCGGGAACATCGACCCGACGCTGCTCATCTCGGTGATGCGGCACGGGCTGACGCTTGCCGGGCGGTTCCTGGTGGTGCGCACGCGTGTGCCCGACCGGCCGGGAGAGCTGGTGCGCCTCCTCGAGCTCGTGGCCCGGGAGCGCGGGAACCTGGTCTCGGTCGAGCACCATCGCGAGGGGATGGCCGTCTCGATCGCGGAGACCGAGGTCGAGCTCACGCTCGGCACGCGCGATGAGGAGCATTGCACCGCGCTCCTTGCCGCCCTGCGCGACCAGGGCTACGAGGTCGAGCGGCTTCGATGAGCCAGGCCGAGCTGCGCCGCGAGCGGAAGGTCGTAACCGTCCTGTTCGCCGACCTGGTCGGGTTCACGTCGCGGGCCGAGGAGCTCGATCCCGAGGACGTCGAGGCGATCCTCCGTCCCTACCACCAGCATCTGCGCCGAGACCTCGAGCGGCACGGAGGAACGGTCGAGAAGTTCATCGGCGACGCGGTGATGGCGGTCTTCGGAGCACCTGTCGCGCGCGAGGACGACCCGGAGCGAGCCGTCCGCGCCGCGCTCGTGATTCGCGAGGCGATCGTGGACGAGGCGCAGCTCGAGCTCAGGATCGGCATCGCGACCGGCGAAGCCCTGGTGACGCTCAGTGCGAGTCCGGGAGAAGGCGAGGGGATGGTCGCCGGGGACGTCGTCAACACGGCCGCCCGGCTCCAGGCCGCCGCGCCCGCCAACGGCATCCTCGTGGGCGAGAGCACGTACCGGGCGACCGAGCGCGTGATCGAATACGGCGACGCCGAGCCGGTGCGGGCGAAGGGGAAGTCCGAGCCGGTGGGCGTGTGGGAGGCGCTGCAGCCGCGCGCCCGCGTCGGCGGCGAGGCGATCGGGACGCAGGCGTCGATGGTGGGCCGGAGGCGAGAGCTCGATCAGGTCGCAGACGCGCTCGCCCGCGCGCGCCAGGAGCGCTCGAGCCAACTCGTCACCTTGGTCGGAGTGCCGGGAATCGGCAAGAGCAGGCTCGTGTTCGAGCTCATGCAGCTGGTCGAGGCGGATCCCGAGCTCATCTACTGGCGGCAGGGCCGGTCGCTGCCCTACGGCGAGGCGGTGACCTTCTGGGCGCTTTCGGAGATGGTCAAGGCCGAGGCGGGGATCCTCGATACCGACCCGGCCGACGAGGCCGAGGCGAAGCTACAGCGCGCGGTCTCGGACCTCATCTCGGAGCCCGACGAGTCCCAGTGGGTCGAGCGTCACCTACGGCCGCTCGTCGGTCTCGGGACCGAGGCCGGGCGGGCGGACGACCGCGACGAGGCCTTCGCGGCGTGGCGCCGCTTCTTCGAAGGGCTCGCCGAGAAAGGGCCTGTCGTCCTCGTCTTCGACGATCTCCACTGGGCCGACGACGGGCTGCTCGACTTCGTGGACTACCTGCTGGACTGGGTCAGCGACCTGCCCATCCTCGTGCTGTGCACCGCGCGGCAGGAGCTACTGGAGCGCCGGCCCAACTGGGCGGGCGGCAAGCTGAACGCTACGACGATCTCCCTCGGGCCGTTGTCGGACGAGGACACGTCGCGCCTGCTCGCGGCGCTGCTCGGCCGCACGCTTCTGGCCGCGGACGTCCAGGCGAAGCTGCTCGAGCGCGCCGGCGGCAACCCGTTGTACGCAGAGCAGTTCGCCCGCATGCTCGAGGAGCGAGACTCCGATGCGGAGCTTCCGATGCCGGAGGGCGTCCAGGGGATCATCGCCGCCCGCCTCGACGTGCTGCCTCCCGCCGAGAAAGCTCTGATCCAGGACGCCGCGGTAGTCGGCAAGGTGTTCTGGCTCGGAGCGCTCGCGGCGGTCGGGAGCGACGACCGGGCTACCGCGGAGCGACTGCTGCACGCGCTCGAGCGCAAGGATTTCGTCGGCCGCGTCCGGCGCGGCTCGGTCGGTGCCGAGAGCGAGTATCTGTTCAGGCACCTGCTCGTCCGGGACGTGGCGTACGGGCAGATCCCGCGCGCGGCGCGGGCGCAGAAGCACCTGGCCGTCGCCGAGTGGGTGGAGGGGCTCGCCGCCGACCGCGCTGAGGACCGCGCTGAGCTCCTTGCAAACCACTACGTCAGCGCGCTGGAGCTTTCCTCCGCCGCCGGCGAGCCGGACGACGACCTACGCGAGCGGGCGCGGGTCGCGCTGGAGAGCGCAGGCGACCGGGCGTTAGGGCTGGCTGCCTATGTAGACGCGGCGCGGCTCTATCGCAAGGCGCACGGGCTCGCTCAGGACGGGTCGGTCGGGGCCGCGCGGCTCAGCCTCAGCATCGGCCGCGCGCTCAACTTGGCCGGTCTTCCCGAGGACCGTGCCTGGCTCGAGAGCGCCAGTGCCGAGCTCCTGCGACACGGAGAGATCGACGCCGCGGCCCGGGCCGAGGTGGCTCTTGCCGACGCGACCTGGGAAGAAGGACGGCGCGACGAATCGGATGCCCACATGGACCGGGCTCGGGAGCTCGTCGAGGGTCGGCCGCTGTCCGAGACGACCGCCTGGGTGGCGGCGCGCGCCTCGCGCTTTCTCATGCTCCGCTCCGACCTC
>JAWVDL010000094.1:0-4251 GCA_033857355.1 Gaiellaceae bacterium
CCGGACGGCCAGACGACCTACGGACTGCAGATCCAGCCGCGGATGGGCTTCTTCACCGACACGTCGATCTGCATCGGCTGCAAGGCGTGCGAGGTCGCATGCAAGGAATGGAACCTCGTCCCAGAAGACGGGCTCGACTTCACGGGGAACTCGTACGACAACACCGGCGAGCTGAGCGCCAACTCCTGGCGGCACGTCGCCTTCATCGAGCAGCGCAAGGAGATTCCCGTCCAGGAGGCCGGCGTCGGGACCGACTTCCGGTGGCTGATGAGCTCGGACGTCTGCAAGCACTGCACTCACGCCGGCTGCCTCGACGTCTGCCCGACGGGAGCGATCTTCCGGACCGAGTTCGGCACCGTCGTGATCCAGGACGACGTGTGCAACGGCTGCGGCTACTGCGTCGTCGCGTGTCCGTTCGGCGTGATCTCGAAGCGGGAGCTCGACGACGACGGCGGGATGCACAAGTGCACGCTCTGCTACGACCGCCTCCAGGACGGGATGGAGCCTGCCTGCGCGAAGGCGTGCCCGACCAAGTCGATCCAGTTCGGGCCGCTCGACGAGCTGCTCGAGCGGGCCCAGGGCCGCGTCGAGGACCTGCACGAGGCCGGAGTGGACGACGCGCGGCTGTACCTCGACGGGCCCGAGGACGGCATCGGGGGCGCAGGCGCCTTCTTCCTGCTGCTCGACGAGCCGGAGGTCTACGGGCTGCCCCCGGATCCGGTCGTTCCGACGAAGCACCTCCGAGAGATCTGGGGTTCGGCTCTGGTCGCAGGGGCCGTGCTCGTCGCGGGCGTGGCGGCGGCGTTCCTCGGAGCCGGCGAGTGAGCGACACCGCGACGACGCCGGAGGGAGCCGTCTCCTACTACGGGAAGCCGATCATCAAGGAGCCGGTGTGGAAGCCGGAGATTCCGCTGTACTTCTTCACCGGCGGCCTCTCGGGCGCGGCCGCGGTCCTGGCGCTCGGCGCCCGTCTGACGAGGAACGAGGTCCTCGCGCGGCGGGCGACGCTCGTGAACGCCGCGGCGATCACCGTCTCCCCCGTGCTGCTGATCAAGGATCTCGGGCGGCCCGCGCTCTTCCTCAACATGCTTCGCGTGTTCAAGGTCACCTCGCCGATGAGCGTCGGCACCTGGATCGTCTCGGGCAGCGGGACGGCGAGCGGAGCGGCAGCCGCCTGCGAGGTCTTCGGCGTGCTCCCGCGTGGAAAGCTGGCCGCTCAGTCCCTGGCCGGCGCGCTCGGGCCGTTCCTCTCGACCTACACGGGCGCCCTCGTCGCCGACACGGTCGTCCCGGTCTGGCACGAGGCGCGGCGGACACTGCCGCTCGTCTTCGCCGCGGGCTCGGCCGCGAGCGCCGGCGGCGCGGTCGCAGCGCTCACGCCTCAGCCGTTCGCCGAGCCCGCCCGCCGTCTGGCGATCGTCGGTGGAATCGCCGAGCTCGCGACCGTCACGGCGATGGAGAAGGGAGTCGGGGAGCTCGTCGGGGAGGCGTTCGAGAAAGGGAAGGCCCACGAGTTCGGGCGCCTCGCAAAGGCGGCGACGCTCGCAGGGACGATCGTGACCGCGCTGGCGGGCCGTCGCCGCGCCGGGGCCGTCGTTGGCGGCGGCCTCCTTATGGCCGGGGCGCTCTGCGAGCGCTTCGCCGTCTACCACGCCGGGAAGATCTCGGCGGCCGATCCGACCTACACCTCGCTCCCCCAGAAGCGCCGCTTGGCCTCAGCGGAGCAGCAGGGCCAATAGCCCACCCAGCACCGCTGTCCCGAAGGTGGCCCAGGCCACGTAGTCGGTCACCAGGCCGCTGTGGGCGGCGCGCAGGGGAGCCAGCGGGCGCGCGACGAGATCGCTGACGCGCCGACGGCGCGGCCGCAGGCTCGCTGCCGCAAGCGCGACGGCGCCCGCACCCGAAAGGAGGCCGAGCAGGATGCTCGAGAGTGGCGGCACCTCGAGGCGGAACGGGATCGCCGCGCTGTACTGATGCGCGTTGCGCAGCACGACCACGGCGTAGCCGCGCGTGTTCTGGAAGCTCCCTGCAGCGGCCTCGGCGTGCCCCTCCAGCCCCGGGACCAGGCTGACCGCGAGACCGAGCACGAGGAGGACGATGGCCGCGCCGTTCATGAGCCCGAGGGAGCCGCCGGCCGCATCTCCGGGGTCGCGCTCGGGGGGCTCGGGGCTCAGCAGCGGATCCTCGCGCGCGCCGATGCCGAGGAACACGCGTGCGCCCGCGCGCAGGATCGCCGCGCACGTGACGACCGAGGCGAGCACGAGCACGACCGAGACCCACCCGACTCCGGCGGACGAGGCTCCCTCCTCGACGAGCGAGTGACCGCTGAACCCGCCGACGAACGGCAGTCCCACGAGACCGGCCGCACCGAGGAAGAACACGGCGCGCGGCGCGCGAAGCTCGCGCCCCCGCCCGTGGAGCCTCAGCTCGTCCACGTCTCCGAGCCGGTGCAGCACGATCCCCGCCGCAAGGAAGAGCGCGCCCTTCAGCAAGCCGTGCGAGAGCACCCAGAGCGCGGCGCCCGCGGTGGCCTTCGGGTCGAGCGTCCCGGCCCCGACAAGGAAAAGGCCTGCGTGCGAGATCGTCGAGTACGCGAGCATCCGCTTCAGGTGGCGCTGCAGGAAGCACATGGCAGCCCCGACGAGCGCGGTCACGACGCCGAGGCCGACGAGGACCGCGCGCACGCGGTCAGCCTGCGGCTCGGCCGCTCCCGCGAACACCGTCCAGTAGACCCGTAGCGCTCCGTAGAGGCCGAGCTCGACCATCGCGCCTGAGAAGAGGACGCAGACCGGCGCCGGCGCCATCGCATGCGCGTCCGCGAGCCAGAAGTGGAACGGCACCGCGGCCGCCTTCACGAGCAGGCCGACGAGCAGCAGGGCCAGCGCGACGACCGCGAGCCCGTCGAGACCGTGGTGCGTCACGCTCTCTCCGAGCTGCGCGAGGTTCAGCGCGCCGAAGCGCCCGTACAGCAGCGCGATCCCGAACAGGATCAGGAAGGCGCCAACCGAGTTCGTGACGGCGAAGTTGAACGCTCCCTCGATCGGGCCGCTCTCCTCCGGGTCGTAAGCCGTGAGCGCGTAGGCCGCGACGCCCATCAGCTCGAAGAAGACGAACAGGTTGAACAGGTCGCCGGTGTACGCGAACCCGCACATGCCCGCGAGGAAGACGAGCATCAGAACGGGGTAGAGCTTCCCGGCCTCGTCGAAGTAGCGCCAGGAGAAGACGAGCGAGGCGGTGACGAGAACCGCGGCGAGCAGCGCCAGCCCGGCGCCGAACGGGTCGACCGAGAACGAGATTCCGAGTGCCACGCCGTTGCGCGGCGTCCAGCCGCCGAACCAGTGCACCAGCAGGCGTTGCTGCGAGCCGACCAGCACCACTGCGCACACGGTGGTCACGGCCGCCGCGGTCGCGATCGCCACGAGGTCGTCCACGCGAGGGTGCAAGAAGTGCCCCGCCGCCGCGAGGAGCGGCGCCACGAGCAGCGGCAGCGCAACGGGGAGCGGGAGCAGAGAGCTCAGCCGTGCACCTCGGAGAGCTCCTGAGGATCGAGCGTCCCGTTCCGTTCGTGCGCCTTGAGCGCGAGCGCGAGGAGCAGCCCGAGCACCGTCACGCTGACGACGACGTCGGTAAGGGTCAGCGCCTGCACGACCGGGTCCACGGCGCGCTTGCCGAGCGGAATGCCCTTGAAGATCGGCGCCGTGCCGCCCGTGCGGTAGCCGACCGCGAGCAGAAAGACGTACGACGCGGACTGGCAGACCGTCAGGCAGATCGTCAGGTGAATGAGGTTCCTGCTCGTGACGACGCCGTAGAGGCCGACGAGGAGCAGCCAGACCGCGAGCACGTACGGCGCAACGGTCACTCCGGCGCCTCGAGATAGTTCAGCAGCTCGACGAAGAGCAGGACGAAAGCGGAGGCGACCTCGATCCCGGCCGCCCAGTTCAGCAGGTTGATCGAGCCGGGCGAGCTGAGAGTCCCGATCTTGTCGAGCGGCAGGAAGTTCTGGAGGAACGCCATCCCGGCGACGAGCGAGCCGAGGCCCATGCCGACGAAGGCAGCGGCCGCGCCGCCCTCGAGGAGATCGACCACGGGCGTCGGCGTCAGCTTGCGAAAGGCGGCAAGGTCGACGCCGAGGTAGACGAGGACGAGCGACAGCGCGACGAGGACACCGCCCTGGAAGCCGCCGCCGGGGGTGACCGGCCCGAACGCGATCGTGTACAGGCCGAAGAGGAACGCGACGGGCACGAGCCGCGC
>JAWVDL010000095.1:0-4910 GCA_033857355.1 Gaiellaceae bacterium
CCGCGGGTCGCGCCGCGCACGAACTCGCCGTTCTCGTACAGCAGCGAGATCGCAGAGCCGTCGATCTTGGGCTCGGTCACGTATGCGACCGGCTCGTCCGTGCCGAGCCGCTTGCGCACGTCATCGGCCCACTTGAAGAGCGCCTCGTCGGTCGTGACCTTCTCCAGCGATCCCATCGGCTCGAGGTGCTCGACCTTCTGGAAGCGTTCCGAGGGCGGGGCTCCGACACGCTGGGTCGGCGAATCGGGCGTGCGGAGGTTCGGATGCTCGTCCTCGAGCGCGACGAGCTCGTCGTAGAGGCGGTCGTACTCGGCGTCCGAGACCTCGGGGTCGTCGAGGACGTGGTAGCGGTAGAGGTGATGGTCGAGCAGCTCGCGCAGCTCAGCGGCGCGCGAGTCGACCGTCCTAGAGGACGGCATACAGCTCCTCTGCGGTGTCGACGAGGGCGTCGGGCTCTTCGGCCTCGAGCCGCTCGCGATTGTGGATTCGGCCCCAGCTGACCGCGACGGCGTGCATCCCGGCAGCCTTCGCGGCGCGGACGTCGAAGGGCGAGTCGCCGACGTACGCGGTGTCGGCCGCGGCGACGCCGAGGCGCTCCGCCGCCAGCAGGAGTGGCTCGGGATCGGGCTTGTGCCGCTCGGTCTCGTCGCCGCCGACGACGGTCTCGAACAGGTGCGCGAGCGGCAGGCGCGCGAAGGCAAGCTCCACCGTCGCGCGGCGCTTCGCGGTCACGATGCCGAGCCGGCGGCCCTCCTCTTTGAGCCGGACGAGTATGTCGTCCATCCCCGCGCAGCACTCGAGCTCGTCGTGGAGCGGCTCGTTGTGCGCGCGATAGACGCGCACGAGCTCCTCCACGCGATCGGGCGCGATCGCCGCCATCTGCGCTTCGAGCCCCGGGCCGCCGACCGCGGCCATCAGCTCGGCGTCGCCGTATTCGCGGCCGAGCACCTCGTGCGTCGCGTGGCGCATGGACGCGAGGATGATCGACCCCGAGTCGATGACGGTGCCGTCGAGGTCGAAGAGAACGGTCTCGTAGCGCACGTCGTGTGATGGTAGCGACGTCGTTTGGCGCTCCACGCGGCTTCCCGCACGACGCCGCAGGCTCACCGGACTTTCGGCACGGATCGGGCACAGTCGCGTGCGGTATCTCCCGATATCGTGTTCTCAGGGGTCACGGGGGACCCCTTGGGGGTGGTTAGGCGCGGTAATCCACGCGCTCCAGGTACAGCCCCCACGGCGGAGCGGTCTTTCCGGCTGCGCTGCGCGGGCGGCCCTCCAGAAGCTGCTTGAAGTCGTCGGGGCTGCACTCGAGCATCGTCCCGACCAGCGAGCGCACCATGTGGCGGAGGAAGCTGTCGGCGGTGATCTCGAACTCCAGGGCGTCGCCGCGGCGGTACCAGACCGCTGAAAGCACCGTGCGGACAAAGACCTGATGATGCGTCTCCGTGGGCGTGAAGGCGCGGAAGTCGTGCCGGCCCATGATCAGGTCGGCACAATCGGCCAGCCGCTCCTCGTCGAGAGCGCCGGAATAGCGGAGGCTCCTGCGCCGCTCGAAGGGCGACGGCGTGGGCCGTCTGAAGATCCGGTAGCGGTAGCTGCGCGACACCGCGGAGTGGCGTGCGTGGAAGTCCGCGGCGACCCTCTCGGCCTCGCGCACGGAGACGTCGTCCGGGAGCAGCGCGTTCAGGGCATGCGCGACCCGCTCCGGAGGCGGCCCGCCGTCGACGTCCAGGCTCGCGACCTGGCCCGTGGCGTGAACCCCGGCGTCGGTGCGGCCCGCGACCGCGATCGAGCCCCACGTCTCGAAGACACCGTCCATCGCGACCCCAAGCGTTCCCTCAACAGTGCGTTCGCCCGGCTGCGCCGCCCAGCCGCGGAAGTCGCTGCCGTCGTACTCGAGCGTTAGTCTCAGGCGCACCTGACGTTCCTTGTAAGGTCTGCCTTATGTTCTAGTCGTTTGCACATTCGATGATATACTCTACTCCGTGACCAAGGGAGACCTCTTCCTGCTCCAGCGCGTCCAGCCCGCGATGGTCGGGCTGATCGACGGCTCGCTGTCGACGCTGGCACCCATCTTCGGCATCGCTCTCGCCACGCACAACACGCGCTTCGCATTCGTCGCCGGCCTCGTGACCGCGCTCGGCGCGGGCGTAAGCATGGGCTTCTCGGAAGGCCTGTCCGATACCGGCGAGCTCACCGGTCGCGGCAACCCGCTGATGCGCGGATCGATCACGGGTGGAGGGACATTCCTGGGCGGCATCCTGCACACTCTCCCGTTTCTCATCCCCCACTACCGCGCGGCGATCATCACCGCCATCGTGGTGGTCGCGTTCGAGCTGGTCGTCCTCGCCTATTTGCGCTACCGGTACTTCGAAGACAGCTTCCTGCGTGCGCTCGGAATCGTCACGATCGCGGGAATCATCATCGCCGCCGTCAGCGCGGGGCTGGGGAACCAGCTCGGCTGACGACGAGCGTCAGCCCTTCCACGCGCTCGACGATTACCTCGTCGCCGGAATCCGCACCTTCGTCGCAACGTGCGGCCCACAGCTCGCCCTGGACGCGCACCTGACCTGAGGGCCTGCATTGCGTCACGACGAGCGCGTTTGCACCGACGAGCGTCTCGACGCCGACCGCCGGTCGCCGCCGCTTCGAGAGCCAGATCCAGAAGAACGATTCCCCGACCTCGATCGCGCCTCCGGCGACCACGACGGGAATCCTCCAAGCCGGAGGCAGGACGAAGATCGCAAGGAGAATGGCGCCTAGAAGCGCCATCAGCAGCCCTCCTCGCGGGGGAACATCCCGGTTCCCCCGAACCCGCTCCACCGGTCCGCCGGCGCGGACAGGCGGCTACGCCGCCGGAGTGTGTTCGACCAGCTCGAGGTAGACCATCTCGGCAGCGTCGCCCTGACGCGTGCCGATCTTGACGATCCTCGAGTAGCCACCGGGGCGCTCCGCGAAGCGCGGCGCGACCTCGGAGAACAGCTTGTGCACGACGTCCTGGGAGCGCAGGAAGGCGATTGCCTGCCGGCGGGCATGGATGTCGCCGCGGCGTCCGAGCGTGATCATCTTCTCGGCCATCGGCTTCACGGCCTTCGCCTTGGCCTCGGTCGTCTTGATGCGGCCGTGCTCGATCAGCGCGCCGGCGAGATTGGCGTACAGAGCCTTGCGGTGGGCCGAGTCACGGCCCAGCTTCTTGCCGGCGCGCTGATGACGCATCTTCCTAGCCTAGATTCCCTTCGTCGCCGCGCAGCGTGAGGCCGTGCGTGGCGAGGGTCTCCTTGACCTCTTCGATCGACTTGCGGCCGAAGTTCGGGATCGAGCCGAGCTCGTTCTCCGTCTTCACGACCAGGTCGCCGATGGTCTCGATTCCGACCCGCTTGAGGCAGTTGTACGAGCGGACGCCGAGCTCGAGCTCCTCGATCGGGAAGTTCTCCATCCCGTGCGCGAGCGGCGCCTCGGCACCTGCCCCACCCTCGGCGGCAGCCGCGGCCTCTCCGAAGCCCTCGATGCGATCGAGGTCGGTGAAGATCGCGAGCTGGCGGATGAGGATCTCGGCCGCCTGGCCGATCGCGTCTCGCGGGTTCAGCGAGCCGTCGGTCGTGACGTCGAGCCGGAGCTTGTCGTAGTCGGTGCGCTGGCCGACGCGGGCTGCCTCGACGTCGTACGAGACGCGCCGGATCGGCGAGAAGATCGAGTCGACCGGGATGACGCCGATCGTATGCTCAGACCCGCGATTCAGCTCGGCCGGCACGTAGCCGCGGCCGCGGCCGATCGTGAGCGTCAGCTCGAGCTTGCCCTTGTCGGACAGGTTCGCGATCTCGAGCTCCGGGTTGAGGATCTCCAGCTCGGCCGGCGCGGCGATGTCCGCGGCGGTCACGGCGCCGGCGCCGCGCTTTGCGACGTGCACCTCGACCTCCGGGGAATCGCCGTGCAGGATCGAGATCAGGTTCTTCAGGTTCAGGATGATGTCGGTCACGTCCTCACGCACGCCCGGGAGCGTCGTGAACTCGTGTGCGACCCCCTCGATCTTCACCGAGGTGACAGCGGCGCCCTCGAGCGACGAGAGCAGCACGCGGCGCAGCGAGTTGCCGAACGTGTAGCCGAAGCCGCGATCGAGCGGCTCGATCACGAAGATGCCGCGGTTCTCGTCGACCTCCTCGTGGACGATCTTCGGAATCTGGAATTCCATCAGGCTGGTGCGAGTTGCCATGTAGTCCTTTCTTGTACTGAGCGCCGCAGCGCTTACTTCGAGTAGAGCTCGACGATGAGCGATTCCTGGACCGGGGTGTCGATGTCGCCACGCTCCGGCCACTTGAGGATCTTTCCCGTCAGCCCGTCGTGGTCGGCCTGCAGCCACGGGGAGACGGAGGCGGTCAGGTCGGTCGCGTCGCGGATGGTCTGCGAAGCGGCCGAGCCGGGCGTGACGGTGATCACGTCGTTCGGCTTGACCTGATAGCTCGGGATGTTCACGCGCCGGCCGTTCACGTGGAAGTGACCGTGCCGGACGAGCTGGCGCGACTGCGCGCGAGAGCCTGCGAAGCCGAGCCGGTAGATGACGTTGTCGAGGCGCGTCTCGAGCATCCGCAGCAGCACTTCGCCCGTGATGCCGGAGGTCTTCGCGGCCTTGGTGTAGTAGTTGCGGAACTGCTTCTCGAGGAGTCCGTAGTAGCGGCGCGCCTTCTGCTTCTCGCGCAGCTGGAGCAGGTACTCGGACTGCTTGATGCGGCCTCGGCCATGCTCGCCCGGGGGATAGCTGCGACGCTCGATCGCGCACTTCTCCGTCAGGCAGCGCTCGCTCTTCAGGAAGAGCTTCATGCCCTCCCGGCGGCAGATGCGGCACTTCGGTCCCAGGTCGCGGGCCATTAGACGCGCCTCCGCTTCTTGGGACGGACGCCGTTGTGGGCCTGCGG
>JAWVDL010000096.1:0-2633 GCA_033857355.1 Gaiellaceae bacterium
GTGGGAACCTGCGCCCGCCGAAGGCGCTCCGCGACGGCAGCTATTACGGACGCAAGCTCGGGCACGGCAAGGGCTACATCTATCCCCACGACGACCCGCGCGGATTCGAAGTCGACAATCTTCCCGACGAGCTGAAAGGGACGCGCTACTACGAGCCGAAGGCGAGCGGCGAGGAGAAGCCGCGTGACGGATAGCCAACGGCGCTGGCTGCGCTCATGGTGGCTGGTGTTCGCCCTCTGCCCGTTCTGGACGTGGTGGATCTCCTTCGTCTACATCGGCCTGCGCGCCAAGCGGCCGCTGTGGATCGCCTGGGGCGGGATCTACGGTGCGAGCGCGCTCGCGTCGCTCATCCTGGTCAACCAGCCGGGCATCCTCGACGGGATCGGCGTGACCGGGACGTTCGGCATCTGGCTCGTAGCGCTCGTCCACGCGCTCCTGGTGCGCAACGAGTACCTCGAGCGGCTCGACGTCCTCGAGGACCCGCGGCTCACGCAGGCGCGGCTGTTGGAGCGGCGCCGTGCCCTCGTCACCGAGCTCGCGCGCGAGCATCCGCACCTCGCCGAGCAGAGTGGGGTTGGCCGGCCCGACGTGAAGGATGCATTCGACGGCGGTCTCGTCGACCTGAACCACGCCTCGGAGCGCGCGCTCACCACCCTTCCCGGTGTCGACAAGCGGCTGGCGCACCAGATCGTCCTGATCCGCAGCCGGATCGGCGGCTTCAGCTCCCTCTACGACGCGGGCTCGCTGCTCGACATCGCGCCGGGCCTCGTCGACGATCTCCGCGACCGCGTGGTCTGCCTCCCTCTCTAGTCCGAGCCGCGCTCGATGCGGCGCGCCATGAACTCGCGCATCTCGCCGTACTTTTCCGGGAGCGCCCGATAGGCGGCCGCCTGTCGGGCGACGTCGTACTCGGTGCGGCGGAACTCGAAGTCGCCGCCGTCCGGCCTCAGCGCCCAGGCTGCGCGGACGTCGCCGTCGAGCGGCATCCCGACGCTGCCGGGGTTCAAGAGGTCGGTCCCGTTCGGCCCGGGACGGCTGAACTGCAGGTGGCTGTGCCCGAAGACGACGGTCCGGTCGTGCACGCCGTCGAGCATCTTCTCGTCGTCGTCGCCGGGCTCCCGCGCGAAGCTCTCGACGTCCGAGAGCGGCGAGCCGTGGACGTAGAGGATCCCGTCGTGCTCCGCCCGAGCCGGCAAGTCGTAGAGCCGCTCCACCTCGTTTGCGAGATCGACCGCCATCAGCTTGACCGTCGGTGCGATCTCCGGGACGTCCTCCGGCGGCTCGGTGAGCCACCGCTCGCCGTTCCCGCGGATCCAGGTCGCATGCTCGAGCTCCCGCAGGCGGGCGAGCGTGCGACTGCCGAGCGGCTCCGGAGCCACGTAGTCGCCGCCGAGGAGGTAGCGATCCGCGCCGGCCGCCTGTGCCTCGGCGAGGACCTCGTCGAGCGCCGGCAGGTTCCCGTGGATGTCGTAGAGGATCGCAACGAGCGACACGGGACAGGAGCCTAGACTCTTGACAATGCGGCTGCACCTGCACGAGTGGGGCGATCCCGCGGCGCCGGCGATCGTCTGCCTCCACGGGATCACCGGGCACGGCTTGCGCTTTCGGCGCCTCGCCGAGGAGCGGCTCGCAGACCGCTTCCGCGTGCTCGCGCCCGACCTCCGCGGGCATGGCCGGTCAGAGCACGAGCCTCCGTGGACGTTCGCAACATTCGTCGAGGACGTGCTCGAGACGATCGACTCCGCCGGCGTGGGCTCCGCAGGATGGATCGGACACTCTTTCGGCGGGCGGCTCGTGCTGGAGATCGCCGCTGCCGCGCCCGAGCGGGTCGAGCGGGTGGCGTTGCTCGACACCGCCTTCCACGTTCTCCCGCACGTCGCGCGGTTCAGAGCCGAGACCGTGGGCGAGAATTATGGGTCCCCGGAGGAGGCGGTCGCCGCGCGTCTCCAGACCGATCCGGACTCGCCCCGGGACTTCGTGGAAGAGGACGTCGAGCAGCACCTCGAGCAAGCGCAGGACGGCAGCTATCGCTTCCGCTACTGCCGCAGCACGGCCGTTTCGGTCTACGGGGAGCTCGCGACGCAAGCGCCTCCCCCCGGGACGGTGCGGGTGCCGATGCTGATCGTGCACGCGCCGGCGTTCGGACTGGTTCGCGGCGAGCATCTGGCCGCGTATCCAGACGCCGAGATCCTGGCCGTGCCGGGCGGCCACATGGTCTATTGGGACGCCTGGGAGCAGACGGCCGACGCCGTCGAGCGCTTTCTAGAGAATCCGAGCGCCTAGGGCGCTGGCGACGAGCTCGACCGCGAGCCGCGCCGTTTCGTTCTCGCGGTCGAGGATCGGGTTCACCTCGACGACCTCCAGGGACTGTGCGAGTCCCGACTCGGCGACGAGCTCGAGCGCGAGGTGCGCCTCGCGATAGGAGAGGCCGCCGCGGATCGGCGTGCCGACGCCGGGCGCGACGTCGGGGTCGAGGGCGTCCATGTCGAGGCTGAGGTGGACGAACCCGGGTCCGGCGATGTGCTCGAGCGAATCGCGCACCGCGGTCTCGACGCCGTTCCGGTCGAGGTCGCTCATCGTGTGCACGCATACGCCGAGCTCCTGCATGAAGTCCCGCTCGGCCGGATCGAGCG
>JAWVDL010000097.1:0-5591 GCA_033857355.1 Gaiellaceae bacterium
AGCTCGCGCTCAACCTGCTCTCGGCGACGCCGCCCCAGCGCTCGATTCACTTCCACTACACGGCCGGCGAGATCCCGCCGCTGGTCGTCGCGTCGGTCCTCGGCGCCGCGAGCCTGGCACGACGCAGACCGAACAGCGCTCTCCCGATCGCGACCGCAGTCGTCATCCTCGCGCTCGTCGCCAACTTCCGCCTAGGCGCGATCCCGCTCTGGAGCAAGCTCCCCGGCGGCGAGGACTACCAGGCGCGCGCAGCCTCGGTGTCGCGGCACGACGAGATCGCCGCGCGTGCGCTGCGCCTGATCCCGCCCGGAGTGCCGGTGGCCGCGACGAACTCGCTCGGCGGGCACCTCTCGGCACGCCGCCGCGTGCTGAGCTTTCCCTTCGTCGAGGACGCGGACTGGATCGCCGCGGACGAGACTCAGCCGGGCTATTCGGACCGGATCGCGTACTTGCCGACCGCGGTACAGCTCTCATGGCTCCGCCGCAATCCCTCCTGGCGGCTCGTCTTCGAGCAGGACGGCGTGCTCGTCTTCAAGCGCGTGGACTAGATCGGGACAGCCTGGCGCAGGAGGTAGGCGGTGAGCCCGAGCGCGAGCCACTGCGCGGTGCGATCGTCCTCCGCGGCGGCGAGCGGGACGGTCCAGACGACGTACCAGGCGGCCAGGTACGGAACGGCAAGGAGCAGCAGGGCGGAAGCCAGCCCGAGGCGCGCCCGCCCGCGCCACGCCTCGCGCGCAAGCCACAGGTAGGCGAGCGCGAAGGCAACCGCAAAGAGCGCGATGGCGAGCCAGCTCGGAACGCCGAGCTCGCCGAGGCGGTGCGGCAGCGCAAAGCGCGTCTCCTTGTTGGCGTTTCGCGCGAGCGGCCCGAAAGCGCCGAGCCACGCCGTCCCGTAACGCCACGTTGCGAGCGCCCCGACCGCGAGCGCCGTCACGGCGAAGCCGAGGTACGAGACGCGCCGTCCCGCAGCCCGCGCCTCGAGCAACCGCAGGGGAAGGAACACCAGCGGGATCCACTTGACGAGCACGGCGAGCGCCCAGGCCGCGCCCGCAAGCTGCCGGCGCCCGGACGCGGCCAGAGCCAGGGCGCCGAGCACGAGCGCCGCCATCCACGCGTCGTTGTGGCCTCCGCCCGCGAAGTGGAGCGCAAGCAAGGGGTTCCAGCCGACGAACGCGGCCGCGAACGCCGGTCGTGCCGAGAGCCGCGAGGCGAGCCATGCGCAGAGCAGGACGAAAAGGGCGGCCAGCGACTTGTAGATCCAGGCCGCCGCATCGTGGGAACGTCCCGCAGCCCGGCCGATCGGCTCGGACGCGAGCATGAACGCCGGGCCGTAGACCGAGGACGTGTCGCGCCAGCCCGCGCCGACCCACGGGTACGCGGCCTCTTCGGCGACGTCGTCCGGGGTGTCGCGATACGGATTGCCGCCGTCGACCGCTGCGATGCGGCCGTAGTCCCAGTACGTCCACGCGTCACTCGAGATGAGCAGCGGCCCGGCGAGCGGCACGAGCTGGATCGCCACCGCAATCGCACCGACCGCGACCAGCCGCGCGACGCGTCCGGCGAGAAAGCGGAGCCCCAGCGCGTAGGCGACGAACGCGGCCGCGGAGCAGCCGAGGTAGATCCAGGCCCAGGTGCGATTCCCGGTGAGCGAGCCGGCGAGGCCGGGCGAGAGCGGCGAGTCGTCCGGCCACGCGCACGCCACGCACGCTGCGACGAGCGCGAGCACGGCGGCCCCGCACGCGAGCCCGCCGCGGCTTCGCGTCGCCACTACGGGGTCGGTGGGGGCGGAGGCGCTGTCGTCGGGGGCGGCGCGGGCTCCGTGGTGGGCGGAGGCGCGGGAGCGGTCGTCGGCGGCGGCGTGACATGTGTCGGCGGCGGCGGCGCGGGCCCACGGGCGGTCGTGGTAGCCGTCGTCGTCGACGTGCTCGGCGTGTACGAGCCCGTGCTCGGTGCGTAGCTGTAGCCGTAATGGCCGCGGGTGAAGTCGCCATAGGTCGGGTACACGCTCGGCAGCGGGAACGAGATCGCCGGCAGGCGATACGTCGCCTTCAGCATGAACAGGTGCCAGATCGTCGCCGGGAAGTTCCCGCCGGCGACCGCGACGCCGTGCACGTTCGTCATCGGCACCTCGCCCCGCGTGTACCCAACCCAGATGGTGGTCTGGAGGTTCGGGGTGTAGCCGCTGAACCAACCGTCGGCGTGATCGGAGGTCGTCCCGGTCTTGCCTGCCGCGGGCCGGCCGATGTTGGCACCGACCCCGGTTCCCGACTGGATGTTCTCCTGCAGGACGCGCGTGACCTCGTAGGCGACGCCGTCGGAGATCACGCGCTTGCGCTGCGGCTTGCCCCAGCCGGCGTCCGTGTCGACCTTTCCGCCGGGCAAGACGACCTTCGTGATCGCCATCGGCTTCGAGTAGATGCCGCCGGCGGCCAGCGTGGCATATGCCGAGGCCTCGTCGAGCGGGGAGACCACATCCGAGCCGAGCCCGATCGACGCGACCGGTTTCAGCGCGGCAGTCACTCCGAGACGATGCGCCATCTCGGCGACCTTGTCGGGCCCGACGTCGAGGGTCAGCTGCGCGTACACGGTGTTGTCCGAGCGCAGCGTCGCCTGCTCGACGGAGATCGAACCCGCGTAGGTGTGGTCGTACGTGGTCACGTCCCAGGGCGGGATACACCACGGCAGCGCGTCGCAATGGAACGGGGCGGAGGTGTAGTAGGTCGACGCGGGGTTCATCCCCTGCTCGACCGCCGCGGCGAGGACGAAGACCTTGAACGTCGAGCCGGGCTGGCGCTGCGCCTGCGAGGCGAGGTTGAACTGGTTCCCCTTCTTTCCCGGAGTGACGGCCGTCATCGCTCGGATCGCGCCCGTCGCAGGGTCGATCGACACGACGGCCGCGGCCGGGTCTGTCGAGTACGGCAGCGTCTCGTGGATCGCCTCCTGCGCCGCCTTCTGCCAGGCGGGGTCGACCGTCGTGTAGACGCGGAGCCCACCCGAGCGGACGGTGTTCGATCCGTACTCGCGCTGGAGCTGCTCGCGCACGTACGAGAAGAAGTAGGGCTCGCGGATGTGCGTGTACAGGCGGCCCGCCTTCAGGTGCAGATGGCGCTCGGCCACGATCTTCGCGTAGCGCTCCGGCGTGATCTTCCGGCTGCCGAGCAGCGCTCGCAGCACCTCGTCGCGACGATCGAGCGCGACCGCCGGACGGTGGAACGGGTCGTACGTCGTGGGCGCCTGCGGGAGGCCGGCCAGCAGCGCCGACTGCGCAAGGGTCAGCTTCGACGCGTGCCGGGAGAAGTACGTCTGAGCGGCCGCCTCGATCCCGTAGGCGTGGTTGCCGTAGTACACCTGGTTCAGATACGCGGTCAGGATCCGCTGCTTCGACCAGGAGCGCGAGAGCTTGACCGCGAGACAGGCCTCCTTGAGCTTGCGCTTCAGCGTCTGCTCCTTCGACACGGGATAGAGGTTGCGGACGAGCTGCTGCGTGATCGTCGAGCCGCCCTGGACGACCTTGCCCGCGCTCACGTCCTCGTAGAGCGCGCGGGCGATGCCGACCGCGTCGACGCCTCCGTGCGCGTAGAAGCGCCGGTCCTCGATCGCAACGGTCGCGCGCGCCATCCACGGGCTGATCTGGGAGCGGGGCACGGGCTCGCGGTTGCGCTCGGCCGGGATCGGGCCGAGCAGCGAGCCGTCGCGTGCGTACACGAAGGTGTTCGCGCCGATCTCGACCGGTCGGAGGGTCTTCAGGTCGCAGCTCGAGCGGAGAGCGACGGCCCCGCCAAGTCCTCCCGCGGCCAGCGCGATCGCGACGATGACGAGGAGCACGGCGACGATCGCGCCCGCGCGGCGCTTGTGGCGCTTGCGTCCGCGGTGACGCTTGCGTGCGCGGCGCGAGGGGAAGATCGGATCGTCGTCGGGACGGCCGCGCCAGGCGGGAGGAGGCGGGCTCATCCGAAGACGCCGGCTGCGCGGAGGCGCTGGTGGGCGCGCAGACGCAGATCGCTCTCGAGCCGGCGTGCCGACTCCGGGTCAGGCGCCCACGTGCGAAGGGTCACGGTGGCGTTGCCCTCGAGCGAGGTCACGAGCACCTCCGCACGCTCGTCGCCCGCCTCGCGGCGCAGCGTGTCTACGAGCTGCTGGAGATCTGTCTGGAGAGGGACCTGCACGGTGATCTGGGCGAGCTGCTCCCGGGCGCGAATCGTCGAGTTCAGGATGGTATCCGAGGCCAGCTTCGCGTTCGGGATCACGAGGCGCGCGTCGTCCAGCGTGCGGATGAACGTGTAGGTGAGGCCGATCTCCTCGACGACGCCGTCGACGTCGTCGACGCGAACGCGGTCGCCGAGCCGAAGCGGTTGCGCGGAGGCGATCAGGATCCCGGCGACGAAGTTCGAGAGGGTCGTCTGGGCGGCGAACCCGATCACCAGGCCGAGGATCGCGGAGGAAGCGAGCAGGCCGCCGGCGACCGCCCGAACAGCCGGGATCACGAGCAGCGCGGAGAGGATCCCGACGAAGACGACCGAGAACATGATCGTCCGCCGCAAAACGCGGTAGCGCGTCGCCTGTCCGGGCCCGAGCTGGCGTCTCGAGATGCCGCGGTCGATCAGGCGCGCGACGAGCGCCGTCACGAGCAGGACGGCGCCCACGATCGCTAAGCGGTGCCAGAGGGGCATGCGCGAGCTATTCGACGGCGCGTCGGCGCTTCCCGCTCAGAGTGGCTTCCGTCCGGCAAAGCCTTCGTCCACCCCGTGCCAGAACTCGATGCGCTCCTCGCCGACCTGCCAGCAGAGCTCGATCTCCATCCCGTCGCGCTGCGCCGCGAAATCCAGCAGCCCCGTATCGACGTCCTTGACCTGTGCGCCGTGGGACTGGATCGCCCTGACGCATCGCGCGACCTCGCCTTGCTCGCGCTCGATCTTCTCCTGCAGGCCCGCAAGCTCGCCGCGGTCGAGTCCGCCCCCATTCCCCGCGATCTTGCCCGCGAGGTCGTTCCACCGCGCGCCGGCGGCGGCCAGAGCGCTGCGGTGCGCGACCATCGATTCCGCGAGCGGACGAACGTGCTCGAGCGCCGCGTTCGCCTCCTCGACCGTGAAGTAAGGCCCCGGCACCCCATCTATCATCCGTCCCGTCGTGGCCGTCGGTCAAAGGGTGAGGGATCGGCGCGCCGGCGACGCGCTGGTGATCTTCCTCTGGAGTCGCGCCGCGATCTGGCTCGGCGCTGCGTTCGCCTTCGCCGCCTTCGAGCCGAACCGCCACCCGCAGGCGGCCCGCTGGGACAGCCCGCTGATCCACGACCTGGGGTGGCCCCTCGATCTCTGGGCGCGCTGGGACAGCGTCTTCTTCGTCCGCATCGCCGCACACGGCTACGACGCGAGCTCGGCCGCGTTCTTCCCCCTCTATCCCGCTGCGGTTGCCGCGCTCGGACGAGTCTTCGGAGGCCATTACGTGCTCGCCGGAACCCTGCTCTCGCTCGCCTGCTGCCTCGGCAGCTTCCTACTGCTGCACCGGCTGGCGGAGGAACGGCTCGGAGCCGACGGGGCGCGCCGGGCGGTCCTCTACCTGGCCGTCTTCCCGACCGCTCTCTTCCTGCAGGC
>JAWVDL010000098.1:0-3746 GCA_033857355.1 Gaiellaceae bacterium
GCGCGACGCCGGAGGAGGCTCTCGAGCTCTGCGAGCGCCTGAATCCGCAGCGGCTTCCGGGCCGCCTGACGTTGATCGCGCGGCTCGGCGCCGACCGCGTGGCCGACGTCCTGCCGCCGCTCCTCCGTGCGGTTCGCGACGCCGAGCACCCCGTCGTGTGGGTCTGCGACCCGATGCACGGGAACGCCTTCACGACCGAGTCGGGCCGCAAGACGCGGCACTTCGACACCGTGATGGCCGAGCTCGAAGGCTTCTTCTCCGCGCATGCGGCCGAAGGGACGTGGCCCGGCGGCGTCCACATCGAGTTCACCGGGGACGACGTCACCGAGTGCCTCGGCGGCTCGGAGGCGGTCTCCGAGGACGAGCTCGACACTCGCTACGAGACGCTCTGCGACCCGCGCCTGAACGCCCGCCAGTCGCTCGACCTCGCGTTCCGCGTGGCCGAGCTGATGCGCGCCGCCTGACGTGGCGGTTCAGCGGCTCGCGATCGTCGGCACCGGGCTGATGGGCGCCTCGGTCGGCCTCGCGGCGAAGCGGGCGGGAGTCCAGCGCGTGATCGGCTTCGACGCGGACGCGGACGCGCTCGCAGCCGCGGCCGACCGAGGTGCGATCGACGAGTCCGCCGCAACCGTGGAGGACGCCGTGCGCGACGCCGAGCTCGCTGTGGTCGCCGTGCCCGTGGCGTCGCTGGCGCGAGGCGTCGAGCAGGTCGTCGCAGCAGGGGGAGAGGCCACCGTGACCGACGTCGGCTCGACGAAGGGCGCGGTCGTCGCGGCTGCGGCCGGCGAGGCGCGCTTCATCGGCGGCCATCCCGTCTGCGGCTCCGAGGCGCACGGCCCGGCGAACGCGAATGCCGAGCTCTTCCAGGGCGCGACCTGGTTCCTCACGCCCGTGACCGCCACCGACCCCGAGCGGTACCGCACGCTGCACGGATTCGTCTCGTCGCTGGGAGCGCAACCTGTCGCCGTCGACCCGCAGGCGCACGACCGGCTCGTCGCGCTCACCTCGCACCTGCCTCACGCGCTCGCGAACCTCCTCCTCAACCAGGCGGGCGGCTCTCGAATCGACGGCCACGAGCCGCTCGCCGCCGCGGGCGGGTCGCTACGGGACATGACCCGAGTGGCAGGCGCAAACCCGCGCATCTGGGTGGACATCTTCCTCGACAACGCCGACGCGCTCTCCGCAGCGCTGGCCGAGCACCGCCGCCGGATCGAGCAGCTCGAGGCCGCGCTTGCGGCCGGCGACGCAGGCTTCCTCGCGCGCTGGATCGCCGAGGCCGCGGGCAACCGGCGCAGCATGCTCTCGGACGCGTTCGAGGAGCCGGGCGAGCTGCAGCGGCTTCGCGTGCACGTCCCCGACCGGCCGGGCGTGCTCGCGGGGATCACGCAGGCCCTCGGCGCGGAGCGGATCAACATCGAGGACTTCGAGCTCCAGCACATGTCCCGCGAGCGCGGAGGCACGGTGACGCTGCTCGTCGCCGGCGAGCCGGAAGCCGCGCGAGCGGCCGAGATCCTCGAGGCGCAGGGCTACAGCGTCGTGATCTCGTCCGTCCTGGACGAGCGGTGAAGATCGAGCCCGCGGCGGCGATCGTCGGCGCGATCGGCGTCCCGGCGGTGAAGGGGATCTGCCAGCGAGGCGTCCTGCTCGGCGCGATCGCGGAGGGCGAGAGCGAGCTGCGCGGCTTCGGCCACGCGGCGGACACGGACACGGCGATCGAGGTCGTGCGCGCGCTCGGCGTCGAGGTAGAGGTCGACGACGGCACCGTCCGGATCGCAGGCCGCGGTCTGCGCAGCCTGACGGAGCCCGACGGCCCGCTCGACTGCGGCAACGCGGGCACGGTGCTGCGCCTGACCTCGGGCGTGCTCGCGGGACAGGAGGGACGCTTCGAGCTCACCGGCGACGAGTCGCTCTCGTCTCGGCCGGTCCGGGTGGACGAGCCGCTCCGGCTGATGGGCGCCGAGGTCGAGACGACGCACGGAAAGCCGCCCGTGACGATCGGAGGCGGCAAGCTCGACCGCATCCGCTACGAGCTGCCTGCAGCGAGCGCGCAGGTCAAGTCGGCCGTCCTGCTCGCCGGCCTGCTCGCTCAGGATGGCCCGACCACCGTCGTCGAGCCGACGCCGACCCGCGACCACACCGAGCGGCTCCTCCGCAAGCTCGGTGTCAAGGTCAGCCGTTCGGGCCAGGCGGTCTCCGTCTGGCCCGTCGAGAGCCTGCCGCCGCTCAGCCTCGACATCCCCGGGGACTTCTCCTCCGCGGCGCCCTTCGTCGTCGCGGCAACGCTGCTCAACGACTCCGAGCTGATCGTCCAGGGCGTGAACGTCAACCCGACCCGAACCGGCCTCCTCGACGTGCTCGACCGGATGGGCGGCCGCGTCACGACCTTCAACCGCCGCGAGCAGGGGGGCGAGCCGGTCGCCGATCTCGAGGTGCGCTCCGCTCCGCTGACCGCCACACGGATCGGACCCGCCGAGGTGCCGCGACTCGTCGACGAGCTCCCGCTCTTCGCCCTCCTCGCGGCGTGCGCGCGGGGGACGAGCGAGGTGCGCGGCGCGCGCGAGCTGCGCGTGAAGGAGACGGATCGCATCGACACCGTCACGACCGCGCTCCACAACATCGGCGTGCGGATCGAGGCGCGCGACGACGGCTTCCGCGTCCGCGGAGTTCCGGCGCGGCCGAAAGGCGGGACGATCGACTCGGCTGGAGACCACCGGCTCGCGATGCTGGGCGCGATCGCCGGGGTCGTGTCCCGCGAGGGCGTGGACCTCAGGGGCGCCGATGCCGTCGCTATAAGCTTCCCCGGATTCTTCGAGCTGCTCAACGCTGTGACCACACGATGATCGTTGCCATCGACGGGCCCGCGGGAGCCGGAAAGAGCACGGTTGCCCGCCTGCTCGCCGAGCGCCTGGGCTTCCGCTACCTCGATACCGGCGCGATGTACCGCGCGCTCACCTGGCTTGCGATGCAGCGCGGCGTGCCGCTCGATCAGGCCGAACGTCTCTCCGAGCTCGCCGAAGCGGAGCCGGTGCGCTTCGACGAAGCCGGCCGCGTCTTCATCGGCGGCGTCGACGTCACGGCCTCGATCCGCGACTCACGCATCGACCGCATGGTCCCGGTCGTCGCGCGGCATCCCCCGGTGCGGCAGGTCATGCGCGTGCGCCAGCGCGAGCTCGCCGAGCAGGGCGACGCGGTGATCGAGGGACGGGACATCGGCACGGTGGTCGTCCCCGACGCGGACGTGAAGATCTACCTGGTCGCCGACACCGACGAGCGGGCCCGGCGGCGGATGTCGGAGCGTCCCGGGATCGGCGCCGACGCGCTGGCCACCGACCTGCGCCTGCGCGACGAGCGCGACGCGATCAACATGCGCCCGGCCGCCGACGCGCGGCAGATCGACACGACCGATCTCACCGCCGAGGACGTCGTGGAGCGGATCGAGGAGCTCGTCCGCGCCCGCCGGGCAGCGCCCAGCGCCGCGCAGTGAACGGCGTCGACGCCGTCTGGCGCTTCGGGCGGCTGACGATCGCGCCCGTCACCCAGGTGTTCTCCCGCCTGCGCGTCTATGGCAAGGAGAACATTCCCCCGACGGGCGGCGTCGTGTTGGCGCTCAACCATTTCCACTGGCTCGATCCCCCTGCGTTCGGGGCTGCCTGCCCGCGCACGATCTACTACATGGCCAAGATCGAGGCGCACCGCGTGCCCGGTCTCGGGCAGCTGATTCGCTCCTTCGGGACGTTCTCCGTGCG
>JAWVDL010000099.1:0-3816 GCA_033857355.1 Gaiellaceae bacterium
GCGCGCAGTGCGGCAATCTCCTCGGCGCGGCGCTCAAGCTCTGCGGCGCGCTCCTCGAGCAGCTGGGCGCGGCGCGCTAGCTCCTCTGGATTCGTGCTCATCCGTCGCCCGGCAGCCGGACATCGACTGCGCGCTCGCGGAGGCCGGGAACGGGATCGGCTCGCGGGCGCGCGACGAGCATGACCGCACCGTAGCCCTCGCCGGCGACCGAATCGACGAGCAGCTGCAGGCCGAGAGCCAGAGCGAACGACTTGTGCGCGTGCTCGCCGCCGAACGGGACGAGATCCTCCTCGTTTGCGCGCCCGGCGATCACGTCCCCCCAGGTGATCTCTCCCATCGAAACGTCCACCACGATTGGTTCGCCGCCCGAGCTCGGAATCCCCACGGCGAGCGGATTCGTGCCCGCGAGCTTCGGCCCGCCGGCCGGGTGCCCCAGGCGCGGGGGCGAGGTGGCCGTGAGCGCCGCGACGAGGCCGCCCTCCGCCAGTCTGCGCACATAGTGGCCGAGCATGCCCGTCGGGAAGCAGCGTTCGGCGACGACGACCCGCGCGTGCTCAGGCGGCTCTGCGAGCTGCGAGTCGACGATGGCCGCGAGCGTGAGGTAGCCGAGGGCGCCGCGGCCGTGCCAGCGCTCGTACCCCGGCTCGGCGAGCACCCGCTCGGGGCGTGCCGTCGGATCGACGTCCTCCAAGGACTCGAGCCATTCGATGCGCGAGTAGCCGTGCCCGAGCTTGCCGCGTGTCTCGGCGTCGTCGAAATGCTGAAAGAGGCGGGCGGCATCCTCGGGACCGAACCCGAGCGCGAGCAGACGCTCTTGCGCCTCAGCGGGCGTCATCGTCTTGCCCCGGGGCCTCATCTAGGTCCACGCGCGCGCCCGCGTGCACCCCCACCCACAACTGAAGGGTGGGGTCCAACCACCACCCTCTGCGATCGAGGATATCGCCGACAAGCGCGCGTCTCTGCACCGATTCCGTACGGAAAGTGTGACCCTCGCGGCCGGACGGGGAACGGTCAGGAGAGGACGGTGAGCGGCTTGACGATCCCCACGCCACGCTCGCGCTTCACGGCCACCAGCTCCTCGGCGATCCGCATGATCTCGCGAGCGCTGTCCGACTCGGGCTCGGCCGAGACGAGCGGCTCGCCCCGATCGCCCCACACCCGCAGCTCCGGGTCGAGCGAGATCCGCCCGAGAAGCGGCAGACCGAGCTGGAGCGCCAGCTCGTCTCCTCCCCCCGTCCCGAACACGTCCCCGCTCATGTTCTCGATCACGCCGACCAGGCGCATGTTCGTCTTCTGCGCCATCGTCGCCGCGCGAGACGCAACCTCCTGCGCCGCCCGCTGCGGCGTCGTCACGACCACGACCTCGGCGCGCGGCAGCAGCTGCCCGAGCGAGATCGACACGTCCCCGGTTCCCGGCGGCATGTCCACAACGAGCATGTCCAGCTCGCCCCAGTGCACGTCGGAGAGAAACTGCTCGAGCGCCCGGTGGAGCATCGGCCCGCGCCACATGACCGGCTGGTTGTCGTCGAGGAAGAACCCGATCGACATCAGCTTCAGGTCGTACGCGACGGGCGGAACGATCATCTTCTCGACGAGCACCGGCTTCTGGTGGATGCCGAGCAGATGCGGGATCGAGTGCCCGTACACGTCCGCGTCGAGGATCCCTGTCCGCTGGCCGAGCCGCGAGAACGCGACCGCCAGATTCGCCGTCAGCGTCGACTTCCCGACGCCGCCCTTTCCGGAGCACACCGCGAGCACGCGCGTCGAAGCGTCGAGCGAGATTCCTTTGGTGCGCTCGGTGACCCCACCGCGCAGCTTGGTCGTGAGCGCCTGCTTCTCCTCGGCGCTCATCACGTCGAAACGCAACGCGACCCGCTCGACTCCGGGTACCGCACCGACGTGCTTGCCGACCTGATCCTCGAAGCTCGAGCGCAGCGGACAACCGGCGATGGTCAGCGCGATGGTCACGACGACGTCGCCGCCGGAGATCTCCACGGAGCGGACCATGTCGAGGTCGGTGACCGGCTTCCGCAGCTCCGGGTCGATCACCTGCTCGAGCGCGCGGAAGATCTCGTCGCGGGAAGGCTCGCTCATCGTTACGAGGCTAGCGTTTCCAGCGCTTTCGCCGCCGGCGCGAGCGACCGTGGATCCTCCAGGACAGGCGCAAACAGGTCGCCGTCCCGCTTGACGCGCTCGAGCGCCTCGCGCATCCCGAACGAGCGCGGCCGCACGTCCTCGGTCAACTCCTCCCAGCGCAGCGGAGTCGACACCGGCGCGCCGGGCTTCGGCCGCACGGAGTACGCGGACGCAATCGTCTTCCCGTGCCCGTTCTGGCGATGATCGACGAGGACACCGCTGCGCTTTTTCTTCAGCCACTCGGTCGTCACGAGACCGGGATGTCGGCTCTCGAGCAGCCGCGAAGCGCGCTCGGCGAAGTCATACGTCTGCTTGAACGTCGAGCGGCGCGTGATCGGCGCCACGACGTGAATTCCGTCCGCTCCGCTCGTCTTCACGTAGCCCGGCAGACCGAGTTCGTCGAGCAGCTCGCGAATCAGGTGCGCGACCCGAATCGCATCGACGAAGCCGCCGTCCGGCGGGTCGAGGTCGAAGAGCACGAAGTCGGGCCGATCGGGCTTGTCGACGCGCGAGTACCACGCGTTCATGTCGATGCAGTTGTTCTGCACCATGAAGAGCACCGCTTCCGCGGAGTTGACGAGTGCGAAGTCGACGAGCCGCGACTCGCCGCCCCCGCGCGGCCAGGTCCGAAACTGACGCGTCGGGATCCAGTCCGGCAGGTGCTTCGGCGCTTGCTTCTGGAAGAACACCTCCCCGTCGATGCCGTGCGGATAACGCTTCATGGTGAACGGGCGATCGCGGAGGTGTGGGAGCAGGGACGGTGCGACCTGCTCGTAGTACGCGAAGAGGTCGCCTTTGGTGATCCCGTCGTCCGGGAACAAGACGCGGTCGGCACTCGAGAGCCGAACCTCGCGGTTCCCCTTCGCTACGACGCGAGGCGCTTCTTCATCCACAGGGCATTCCTGACGGCGAACACTTCCCAATCATTGTTGAAATAGGCGAACACCTCGACTTCGGCGCTCCAGTGTTGGAAGAGGCCGGCCCATTCCTCGAGCTCGGCCTCGGAGTAATTGCCGCGCCGGCCGCGCGAGCCGTAGTGGAACCGGACGAACGTCCAGGGCGCCGTGAAGACCTGCGCCTGGAACGCCTTGACCTCCGGGCGATCGCCGATCACGAGCGCGACACCGTGCTCGCGCAGGATCGCGTAAACGTCTTCGACGAACCACGACGGATGCCGGAACTCGACGCAGTGCCTCCCCGCCGGAAACGCCCCGCACGCCGCCGCAAGTCGCTCGTCGTCGCGCTTGAACGTCGGCGGCAGCTGCCAGAGGACCGGCCCCAGCTTCGGCGAGCGCACCAGCGGGTCGATGCAGGCGTAGTAGCGACGGAGCCCCTGACCGAGGTCGCGCAGCCGCTTGATGTGCGTGAGGTACCGGCTAGCCTTGACCGAGAAGAGGAAGTCCCGCGGCGTCTGCTCGACCCAGCGGGCGACGGAGTCCTTGCGCGGCAGCCGATAGAACGTGTTGTTCACCTCGACCGTGTCGAAGTGGCGCGCGTAGTGCTGGAGCCAGAGGCGAGCGGGCTTGCCTTCATAGAACTCGTCCTTCCAGGACGCGTAGTTCCAGCCGCTGCAGCCTATTCGGATGTTGTGAGCGCCTCCGCGAGCTTCCTGCACGTCTCCGCAGTTCCCGCTGCGACGACGCGTGAACGCCCCTGGAGGTCGAGCGGCGCACCTGCGAA
>JAWVDL010000100.1:0-2984 GCA_033857355.1 Gaiellaceae bacterium
GCGAGGCTCGTACGAGCAGGTTGCGAATGCGGCCGGCGCAGCCGGGATGCGAACGCTCTGGGACGACGGCCTCGAGAAGGCGTTGGCCGGACTGACGTCGATCGACGAGCTCAGGCGTGCGCTTGCGGACGTGAGCTGAGGGTGACGGCGGCCTGGAAGGTTCGGGCGTGGCTCGGGCCTGTCTGCGTACTCGCCGGCGCGTCGATCGTCTCGGGCTGGCTCGTCGCCGAGTCGATAGGCCCGAGGTCCGCGTTCCTCGCCGGCTTGGCCGGGTCGGGCGGGCCTGCCCTGTTCATTGGCTGGCGCCTGAACCGGGAGCTCAAGCGGCGCAATCTGCGGATGCTCGGTCTCGCCAAGATCGTCGAGACGGCGGGCGACGCGGTGATCGCGGCCCGCGTCGACCGGACGATCACGACGTGGAACGCGGGAGCGGAGCGACTCTTCGGCTATACGGCCGAGGAGATGATCGGCGCGTCCGTGAATCAACTCGCCGTTCCCGGCCAGGAGCACTCCGCACAGGAGCATTTCGAGCGCATGCTCGAGAACGACGGCGTGCACACGTACGAGGTGGAGCGCATGCACAAGAGCGGCGAGATCGTCGACGTCGCGATCACGCTCTCGGCTCTCAGGGCCGACGACGGCCGGATCGTAGGAGTCTCGAGCATCCTGCGGGACATCTCGGACCGCAAGAAGCTCGAGGCCGAGCGGGAGCGCCTCTTCGCGCGCGAGCACAACGCACGTGCGGACGCCGAATACGCACGCGCACTCGTGCAAGAGCAGAACGGCCGTCTGCTCGAGCTCGACCGGCTCAAGGACGAGTTCGTGGCCTCCGTGTCGCATGAGCTACGCACGCCGCTGACGTCCATCAGCGGCTATCTGGAGTTGGTGCTCGAGGCGGGCCGGCTGACCGAGGAGCAAGAGCAGTTCCTCGGAGTCGTCAGCCGGAACGCCGAGCGGCTTCTCCGTCTCGTCGGCGACCTCCTGTTCGTCGCACAGCTCAAGTCCTCGACTGTCGTGCTAGAACAGGCCCCTGTCGACCTGACGGAACTGCTCGGCAGCGCCTTGGAAGGCGTCACGCCGCTGGCATGCGAGCGCGGGATCGAGCTAGCGCTCGATTGCGAACCCTTGCCCTCGCTCGAGGGAGACGCCGGCCGCCTCGGGCAGATGATCGACAACCTGCTGACGAACGCACTGAAGTTCACGCCGCCCGGGGGCCGCGTCGAGGTTCGCGGCTTCAAGCGGGAAGACGCCGTGTGTGTCGAGGTCCGCGATACCGGAATGGGCATCTCGGAAGATGACCAACAGCGGCTCTTCGAACGCTTCTTCCGAACGTCGCAGGCCCAAGCCGAAGCGATCCAGGGCACAGGGCTCGGGCTGTCGATCGTTGTCGCGATCGCCGAAGCACACGGCGGATCCGTCGAGGTCGAGAGCGACTTGGGCGTCGGCACAACGTTCACCGTCGTACTTCCCACCGTGGCTGCAGCTCAGGCGGTCGCGGCCTGATGCCGGTCTTTCGCATCGCGATCTCCAGTGCGTTCACTGTGGCGCTGGTCGCATTGGCGCTCGCAATCACGATCACGAGCTTCCGGGGCGCGGTCGACGCGCACCACGCGGCGCTTGCCGACCTCGAGCACAGCCAGACCGGCGGGCGCGCAGAGACGTACCTCTGGCGGGAGCGTGAGGCTATGAACGAGTACCGGCTAACCCACGATCCCGAGATCCTCGAGGAGGTCGACACTCTGAGCATTCGTCTTGATGCGGTCGTTGCCCGGTTCGGACGGGATACCGCTGAAGAAACCACTCTGGCGAAGAGAACGCTCGACGCAAACGACGCTTTCCTCGCAGCGTTCCGGTCAGGCCTCGGCGCTTCGACTCGATATGCACGCCGACCTCGACTGCTCGACAGGGCTCTCAATGCAGGCGAAACGTCGGCGCTCGCCCCTCTCCAGACGCTCCAGGCGCTCCACGACGCCGGGGCGCGTGCGAGCGACGTGCAGGCCGACGCCCGCAGCCGTCAAGCGCTGATCGCCGGGCTCACTGCCGGTGCGCTCGCGATTCTCGCCGGTCTCCTCTTCGCGTTGTACGCAATCAGGCTCGTACGGCACGGCGCGCGGCAGAACGACGCGCTGCTCCAGCTGGACCGGATGAAAGACGACTTCGTGTCGACGATCTCGCACGAGCTCCGAACGCCGCTCACGTCGATCAACGGCTATCTCGAGGTGCTGCTCGACGGCGACGCGGGCAAGGTGAGCGCCGAGCAGGCGGGGTTCCTCGGCGTGATCCGGAAGAACAGCGATCGGCTCCTCCGCCTGGTCGGAGATCTCCTCTTCGTCGGAGGTGTGAGCGTCGACGTCGCAATCGAGAGAGTTCCGGTGGAGCTCGCCTCATTGGTCCGGCGGGCGCTCGAGGACAAGCAGCAGCTCTTCGACAATCGCGAGGTCGAGCTCACCTTCGCGAGCGCCGGCCTCTTCGAGCTCGCAGGCGACCCGAGCCGGCTGTCGCAGCTCGTGGAAAACCTCCTCTCGAACGCCTTGAAGTTCACACCTCGCGGCGGTCGAGTCGAGGTCTGCCTGACGTCTCTCACCGACGCGGTTCGACTCCAGGTCTCCGATACCGGCATGGGGATCTCGCGAGCCGACCAGGAGCACGTCTTCGAGCGCTTCTACCGGAGCGCGGACGCGAACGATCAAGCCATCCAGGGCCCGGGACTCGGGCTGGCGATCGTCTCCGCGATCGTCCAGGCGCATGGCGGGTCGATCAACGTGGAGAGTGAGCTCGGCGTAGGCACGACGTTCACCGTCGTTCTGCCGGTCGAGCCGGCCCGCTCAGCGCGGCGCGCCGCCTGACGCTGCAGGAAATCCCGAGGTCTTCAACACGCGCCCGTCGGCGAGGATCGTCATCGCCTCGAAGCCGTTCAATCGCGCGGTCCAAGCGGGGCCGCGCTCGCCCATCGCGAAGGCCGCCGTCGCGTAGGCGTCGGCCGT
>JAWVDL010000101.1:0-3428 GCA_033857355.1 Gaiellaceae bacterium
TCGAGCAGCACCCGCCCGCAGCGTTCAAGCCCGCAGGCCGCTAGCGCAGCGCCGCCCAGACCACGATCGCAATCACGACCAGGATCGGGATCCAGGCCAGCCGCAGCACGCTGAACGCGCGGCGGTCACCGGGCCGCGGGCCCGGCTCGGGCGTGTAGGGATCGAGCGGCGGCGCCGGCTGGCGCGGGCTGTCGTCGTCGCCCTCGAGCACCTGGGGGTCGTGTTGAACCTCGCGTTCCTCGGTCATGTCGTCTCCTCTCGGAGCGCCCGCTCGAGGTACGGCTCGATGCCGAGGCGCTGCTTGAATTCGTCGTAGCCGTTCCCCTGCCCGCTCCGGCTGCTTTTCACCGCGCGGATGAGCAGGTTCTTCGCCGTGTGCTCGAGGTCGACGAACTCCAGCACCTGTACGTCGTACCCGGCGCGCTCCAGGAGCTCGGCGCGGGCAGCGTCGGTGACGAGGGCCGCGAAGCGCTCCTTGAGAATGCCGTGGCGGAGAAGCGGAGCGAGCGACTCGTCGGAGATCTGACCGAGCAGCTCGTGCTGGCAGCACGGGGCGGCGAGGATGACCTGGGCTCCCCAGCGGACAGCCTTCTCGAGCGCGGCGTCGGTCGCGGTGTCGCACGCGTGCAGCGCGACGACCAGGTCGGCGGAGTCGACCTCGTCATAGAGGGCGATGTCCCCGACCGCGAACGTCAACCGCTCGTACCCGAGCGTGCGCGCGAGTGCGTCGCAGCGGGCGATCACGTCCTCCTTCAGGTCGAGCCCGACGATCTCGACATCGAGGCCGCGCAGCTCGACGAGCAGGTGGTGCAGCGCGAACGTGAGGTACGACTTGCCCGAGCCGAAGTCGACCACGCGCAGCCGGCGATCGCGGGGGAGCTGCGGCACGGCGTCGTCGACGAGCTCGAGGAAGCGGTTGACCTGCCGGAACTTGTCGTAGCGCTGGGCCCGAACCTTCCCGTCCTTCGTCATCACGCCGAGCTCGACGAGGAACGGGACCGGCGTTCCCTCCGGGACGAGGTAGCGCTTGCGTCGGTCGTGCCCGAGCTCGACAGGCTTGGCGGTCGGCGGCCTGGCGAGCACCTTGACGCCGTCGAGCACCTGGTAGTCGTGCTCCGGCGTCTGGATCAGCGCCTGGCGGAAGTCGCGCTCGACGAGCTCGCCCAAGGCCGGGGCCGCCTCGTCGGCGAGCAGGTTCGCGTGCGTCGTCTGTGCGCCTTGCACGTACTCGAATTGGTAGCGGCGCTCGTCGTCGATCAGCACGGGCTTGACCGTGACCCGCGTGTACGGGCTCTCCTTGCGGGGCTTCGACAGCACCGCCCGAGACAGGCCTTCCTCGAAGTACCGCGTGACATCCACAACCAATTCCTAACACGGGACCCACGGCGCCTGAACAGGCCGGCCGTACAGTCGAGACATGCGCTTCCTGGTCACCGTGTTCGGCCTGCTTGCGATCGCCGTGCTCGTCGTTCCGCACCCGTAACTCACGGGTAGCCTCGGCGGGATGAGGCTGTTCGCCCGCTTCTACCGGCTCGTCTGGGGCGCGGACGTCGATCCGGCGCTTCGCCCTGTCCTCGCCGTCCAGTTCGCCGGGTCGATCGCCGGCTCCGTCGCGTGGGTGTTCATGGGAATCTGGGCGAAGGTCCACCTCGGCGCGAGCGACCGACAGCTGGCCGTCACGTTCCTCGTCGGCGCACTGTTTGCGGGTCTGGCGTCCTACGCGGGCGGTCACCTCTCGGACCACGTCGGCCGGCGGCCGTTGATCCTGTTCGGCTGGGGCGTCCAGACCGCGATGCTGCTCGCCTTCGTCGCGGTCGGAGACCACCTTTTCGCCGGCCTGGCGCTGGCGGCCCTCGCGCCTGCGCTGGGCTCGATCGGCCGTGCCGCGGACACCGCACTCGTAGCGGATCTCGTTCCGGCGGAACGGCACGAGGCCGGGTACGCGTCGGTGCGGATCGCGTCGAACCTCGGGGTCGTCTTCGGACCGCCGATCGGCGGCCTGCTCCTGCTCGGGAATCACTGGCCCGTCTTCTTCCTGGGCGCCGCCCTGTTCTCGCTCGCGGCCGCCTGGATCGCGTGGCGCTATCTGCCTCGCACGGGCGCGTTCGCTCCGGAGAGCCCGCCCGAGCGCGGATCGTGGGGCGTCATCCGGCGGGACGCGGCGTTCCTGCTCTTCATGGCCTCGTCCGTGCTCGCGTCCATGACCTACGTCGCGTACGAGGTGCTGATGCCGATCTCGCTCACGTCGTCCCACGGCCTGCAGCCGGCCGCATGGGGGTTCCTCGTGATCGCAAACCCGATTCTCGTCACGACCCTCCAGCTGCGGCTGATTCGCTGGACCGCCGGCATCTCCGCAACCGTCAAGCTTGCGGTGGCCATGCCGCTGATGGGCCTGCCCCTCGTGATCCTGAACGTGAGCGCGGCGATCCCTGTCGTCCTCGGCGTCATCGTTGTGTTCGTGATCGGCGAGATGCTGTGGATCCCGACCTCGCAGTCGGCTGTCGCGGCTTTCTCGCCAAAGGACCTGCGTGGCGCCTACATGGGCTTCTTCGGCAGCAGCTGGTCGGTCGCGTGGGCGCTGACGCCGTTCCTCGGCCTGCAGGTCCGGGCCGTCTGGGGAGACTCGACGATGTGGGCCTGCGCCGCGGCGATCTCGGTGCTCGCGGGCATCGCGGGCGCGCTTGCGGTGCGCGGGCGGCGCGAGCCGGAGCCTGACCCCGTAGCATCGCCCGCGACATGAAAGGCGTGATCCTCGCGGGCGGCTCCGGCACCCGCCTCCATCCGCTGACGCGGATCACGAACAAGCACCTGCTGCCGATCTACGACCGTCCGATGGTCACGTATGCGATCGAGGCGCTCGTCGGCGCCGGGGTGACCGAGCTGATGCTCGTCACCGGGGGCACGCATGCGGGCGAGTTCTTCCGCCTGCTCGGGAACGGCCACGAGTGGGGCATCGATCGGCTCTTCTACGCGTACCAGGAGAAGCCGGGCGGGATCGCCGAGGCGCTCGGACTGACCGAGCGCTACGTCGAGCGCGACCGCGTGATCGTGATGCTCGCGGACAACGTCCTCGAGTCGTCGCTGCGCGCTCCCGTCGAGAACTTCCGCCAACAGGAGAGCGGGGCGCGGATCCTGCTCGCGCGCGAGGAAGACCCCGCGCACCTGCGGCATCTCGGCGTCCCCGAGCTCGACGGCGCCGGCCGTGTCCAGCGCATCGTCGAGAAGCCCGAAGATCCGCCGTCGGCGTTCGCTGTGACCGGGATCTACTTCTACGACGAGACGGTGTGGGACGTCCTTCCGACGCTGCAGCCGTCAGGCCGCGGCGAGCTCGAGATCACGGACGTGAACAACTGGTACGTCGAGCGGGGCGAGATGGAGTACGACGTGCTCGACGGCTTCTGGGGCGACGCGGGCGAGTCGATCGACGC
>JAWVDL010000102.1:0-3654 GCA_033857355.1 Gaiellaceae bacterium
CGGTCGACCCCGACTGCGGTCACCCCGTGGGTCCGGAAGAGCTCATAGGCCGTGAGGAGCGTGCGCTCCCGCGCGTCGGCAAGCGCGACGCCGTCGACGTTGACCGGCTCGGGGGGCACCCGGTCGGCCGCGGCGCTCTCGGCTCGGCCTGCCATCTCTGTGAGTCTATGCCTGGAGATACAGACTTGTACACCTCTCTGGTAGCATCGCTACAGACCTGTTCGATTCTGCGAGGAGAAGAGCTGAGTGCGGCGAGGCTGCTCAGTCGAGAGCGACCCATCGAAACGGCACACGTATCGGGTGCCTCCACACCTGTATTGGACTGCACAGGGCTTGGCAGCGGATAGTGGAACGCCTGTGCACTGCCGCCTTCGTCTAGGCGACCCCGGGGGCGGCGTCATTCGTCCCTGCGCGCGCTGCGCACGCAGGCGAGCTTTGACGAGCAACCACCAGAACAGCCGGGCTCACCGGGGTTTCGGCGCGCGGCCAGGCGGGAGGAAGACCGCATGACGGGGCA
Source organism: Gaiellaceae bacterium (assembly GCA_033857355.1). Lineage (GTDB taxonomy): Bacteria > Actinomycetota > Thermoleophilia > Gaiellales > Gaiellaceae > UBA5186. Next base: position 518 of record JAWVDL010000102.1, read on the forward strand.
GAAGGCCTCGATCGAACTGCGGCACCTGCGGTACTTCCTCGCCGTCTACGAGGACTTACATTTCGGCCACGCCGCCGCGCGGCTGCACATGGCCCAACCGCCGCTCTCGCAGGCCATTCGAAAGCTCGAGGAAGCACTCGGCGTCAAGCTCTTCGACCGCACGAGCCGGTCCGTCACGCCCACCGAGGCAGGCCACTCCCTCGCCGAGGGAGCGCGCAGGGTCTTCGCAAGCTTCGACCTGGCGCTGGCGTCCGCCCGCGCAGCCGGGGAGGCGACGCTGACGTTGCGGATCGGCTGCGTCCCGGAGTTGCCCATCCAGCGGCTTCTGCAGTTCCTGGCGAGTCTCCAGATGCGGACGCCCGACGCGACTGCGCAGGTCACGCACCTTCGGTCCACCGAGCAGCTGCAGCACCTTCGTGCCGGCGGCCTCGATCTCGCGATCTTTCACGACAGCGAGGACTTCCCGGATCTCGAGACGGAGCCGCTCTTCCCCGGCGAGCCGCTGATGATCCTGCTTCCGCCCAACCATCGGCTCGTCGACCGGGCCGTCGTCCGCTCCGACGACCTCGCCGACGACGCGCTCGTCACGTTTCCGCGGGACGTGAATCCGCCCCTGTACGACCGCGTGCTTGCGCTCTTCGAAGACCGCGGCTATCGGTTCAGCGCGATCCGCGAAACGGAGGGATCGAACCCGCGCGACCTGATGCTGGCCGTGGCAAGCGGCTCAGGCGTGGCCCTGGTACCGGCCTCGGTCACGGAGCTCGGCGAAACGGGCGGGATCGCGGTCAGGCGCCCGATCGATCCCCCGCTCGCGATGCCGGACACAATTGTGGCATGGCCCGTGAACCCCCCGCGGCTACCGCCGCCGCTTGTCGACACCGTGCGTGACCTTGCGCGTGGGCTACGGCAGGAAACCGCTGTCGAGAGTCACTGATCCAGACGGACCCCGTCTGGGCGCCGACATGTGCATATTGGACGCTCTACGACTTTGCAGCAATAGTGACTACACGGTGTCGGGAAAGCGAAGGCCCTGCAACACGGGCCATTTGCGCATGTGCGCGAGGGGTAACTTTTGAACGCGCCGGAATCGATCCGCGTGATCGTCGCCGAGGACGAGGAGCCGCTTCGCCGCGCGATCGTCGATCTGATCGCGAGCGAGCATGGGCTGGAGGTCGTCGGTTCCGCGGCGAGCGCGGAGGAGGCGATCGAGCTTGCCGCTGGTCTGGAGCCCGATGTCGCGATCGTGGACGTCCGGATGCCTGGGGGAGGCGCCGGTGCGGCCTGCGGGATCCGCGAGCGTTCCCCGGCGACCCGCGTGGTTGCCCTATCTGCGTACGACGACCGCCCGACGATCCTCGAGATGATCCGTTGCGGCGCCGTCGGCTACCTGGTGAAGGGAATCTCCCCGGACGAGCTCCTCGAGGCGATCCGGCGGGCGGCGCGGGGCCAAACCAGTTTCTCGATCGATTCGATCGCGAGCGTCGCGGACGAGCTGACCAGCGACATTGCCGGTAGAAGCGGCGCCGTCGCAGAGCTACGCGCGAGCGAACAGCAATTTCGGGCCTTGGTCGAGTCGGCACCGGACGCGGTGCTCATCGTCGACGCTGACGGGCAGATCCTCCTCGTCAACGAGCAGACCGAGAAGTTGTTCGGCTACCCCCGAGAGGAGCTCCTGGACAAGCCGATCGAGATGCTTTTGCCCGAGCGCGACCGCCGGGACCACGTGCGTCTCCGAAACAACTACATGGCCGACTCCCTGACGCGTCCGATGGGCTTCGCCGACCTCTCCGCGCGGCGAAAGGACGGAACCGAGATCCCGGTCGACATCTCGCTGACGGCGATGGAGACCGACGCCGGCCGGCTTGCGATTGCGTTCGTTCGCGACATCAGCGCGCGGCACGACGGCGAGTTCGCCATCAAGCAGCTCGCGGCGATCGTGGAATCCTCGGACGACGCGATCGTCGGGAAGACGCTCGACGGCACGGTCCTGACCTGGAACCGTGGCGCCGAGAGGATGTACGGCTACTCGGCGGCTGAGATGGTCGGCCAGCCGGTCTCGGTCCTCGCGCCGCCCGACAGGCCCGACGAGCTGCCCGACATCATCGGCCGCCTGGAGAAGGGCGAGCGGATAGAGCAGGTCGAGATGAAACGCCGGCGCAAGGACGGCGCCGAGATCGACGTGATGCTGAAGGTCTCGGCCATCCGCAACGGCCGTGGCGAGATCATCGGCTCCTCATCGATCGCGCGCGACATCACGGTTCTGAAGGCACGGGCCGAGCTCGAGCGCGACCTCGCGGAGAGGCGGGCGTTGCTCGCCCACCTGGTCACGGCCGGCGAAGAGGAGCGGGCGCGGATTGCCGGCGACATCCACGACGACTCGATCCAAGCGATCACCGCCGCCGGTATGCGCCTGCAGATTCTGCGGCGCAAGCTCGACGACCCTGAGCAGCTCAAGCTGGCCGGCGACCTCCAGGAGACCATCGGGCTGTCGATCGAGCGTCTGCGACACCTCCTCTTCGAGTTGCGCCCGCCTGTCCTCGACAGCGAAGGCCTGGCTGCCGCCCTCGAGATGTACTTGGAGGATGCCGCGGGCGGTTCGACGACGCGCTACGAGCTGAAGGACAAGCTGGGGTCGCAGCCCTCCGCGCAGACCCGGACGATCCTCTATCGGATCGCGCAGGAGGCGCTGGTCAACATCCGCAAGCACGCCTGCGCAACTGTCGTGACCGTCACCTTGCAGGAGCGGGGTGGCGGATACCTGGTTCGCATCGCCGACGACGGTGTGGGCTTCGCGGTAGACGACGCAAAGCCCGTTTCGGGTCATCTCGGCCTTGCTTCGATGCAGGAGCGGGCGATGCTGGCAAATGGTTGGCTGCGTGTGGTCTCGGCGCCGGGAGACGGTACGACCATCGAGGTCTGGGTGCCCACGCTCACACCGGGCGATGAAACCGACGCTCCTACCCTGGCGAGCAGCGGCGCATCGCCGACGCCGGTCGGACCATGAGCGAAAAGCCGATTCGCGTGCTCGTGGCGGAGGACGACACAGCCGTGCGGACCGCCCTCTCGGCGCTGATCGGCGCCGAGCCGACACTGGAGCTCGTCGCGGCCGTGGGCGACGCAGACGAGGCGATCGCCGC
>JAWVDL010000103.1:0-3417 GCA_033857355.1 Gaiellaceae bacterium
AGATCGCGAACTCCCCCGGCGCGTCCAGTCGAGGCGGCAAGAAGTCCCACTCCTCGAGCTCCAAGAGCAACGCGTCGCAGGGCGGGACCACGGCTCAGAAGAAGGCCGCCGGCCGCAAGGGCGGCAAAGCCGCCGCTCGTAAGAGCTAGACGCGCTGTAAGTGCGTGTCCTTGAAGGCGCTCGGGTACTTGAGCCCGTAGCCGAGCAGGCGGTCCGCGCCGATGTGCGTGAGCCAGATCAGCGCCACCTGGATGTGTCCGTCGGCGCCATGGAGGATGCCGATGACGCCGACGAGGATGGGAAGCGCCTCGCAATGCGCGACGTCGTAGGCGACCGCCCCGACCCGCGGTCCGAACGCATAGCCCGCGGCGCTGAGGTCCGGCGCGAGGGCGAGCACGACGAGCAGGATCCACCCGTAGCCGAGATGGAAGTACAGCGCGAGCGCGCCTGCCGCGACCGCGAGGCCCTCGACGCGCAGCAACACGGACGGAAACCGGTCGACCATCCTGTGGGATTACCACGGCGTCTGGCAGAGTTTCAAGTCCTGTGCAGCTCAACGGCATTCATCACATCACCGGAATCACCGGCGACGCGCCCCAAAATCTCGATTTCTACGCGCGGGTACTGGGCCTGAGGCTCGTCAAGAAGACGGTCAATCAGGACGACCCGACCGTCTACCACCTCTTCTACGCCGACGAGCGCGGCAGCGCCGGGTCGGACATCACGTTCTTCGAATACCCGGGCGCGCTGCCCGGCCGTGCTGGCGCCGGAATGGTGCACACCGTCGTCTTCCGCGTCGGCTCCGAGGAGGCGCTCGACTTCTGGGCCGAGCGGCTTGCCGCGGAGGGCGTCGAGACCGAGCGCAAACCCGGCACGCTCCGGCTCGCCGACCCCGAAGGACTTGCCCTGGAGCTGGAGGTCGTCGACACGGACGACGAGCCGCTCGTCGCCGAGCATCCCGAGATACCGCGCGAGCACGCGCTGCAGGGTTTCCACGCCGTGCGCGCCTACTCGCGCGACCCTGAGCAGAGCCGCCCCTTCCTCGAGGGCCCGCTCGGCTTCCAGCCGCAAGGCGAAGCTGCCTGGGAGGTTCGCGGCGACACGCGCGGCGGCCTCTACACGTACGACGAGCCGCCGGTCGAGACCGGACGTCCCGGCGGCGGCACGATTCACCACGTCGCCTTCGCGACCAAGCAGGAGGAGCACGACGCCTGGCAGCGGCGCATCGCCGAGTCGGGCGCGCATCCGACGCCGGTGATCGACCGCTTCTACTTCAAGTCGATCTACTTCCGGGAGCCGAGCGGCGTGCTGTTCGAGCTGGCCACCATGGGCCCGGGCTTCGCAACCGACGAGGATCCCGAGCACCTCGGCGAGCGCCTGTCGCTGCCGCCGAACTTCGAGCACCTCCGCGCCGAGGTCGAGCCGTTGCTGACGCCGCTGCCCGATCCGCGCGCCGTTCGCAGCTCTTAGCTAGTTCACAGAAACGGTCCGTACGATGGCCGCCGTGAACGAGCGGCCCTCCCGTGTCGTCCAGGCCCGCCGGCGAGCGCAATCGGCGAAAGCCGCGCTCGCCTGCCTGGGCGTGGTGCTCTTCGCCGCCAGCGCGGCGCTTGCACGAGCGACCTCCGCCGGCCACCCGAAGCACCGGGCTCGCTCCCTGTCGGCGCCGAAGCAGTTCGTTCGGATCGTCCGCGAGAACCAGCTTCAGGCAGGCGCACTGGCACCGCCGACGGCGCCCCCCGAAGCCGCCACCAGCCAGTCGTGACCCACCTCAGCCGGCTCGACGCCATGGGCTGCGAGGTGCTCGTCGGTGGCGCCACGGCGGTCGAGCTGGAGGCGATCGAAGAGCTCTTCCGCGTGCGCGAGCAGACATTTAGCCGATTCGTCCCGGGCAGCGAGCTCAATCGGGTCAATGCCGCGTCGGGAGAGTTCGTGGCCGTCTCCGAGAGCTTCCGCCGGGCGCTCAGGCGTGCCCTCGAGCTTGCCGCCGAGACCGGCGGAATCGTAGATCCGACGCTGGGCGGTGCGATCGAGTCGGCGGGGTACGGCGGCGATTTCGAGCTCCTGCCGCCGGACGATCCCCGCCCGGCCTCCCCCGGGGCACCCGGCTGCTGGAAATCGATCTCCGTGACGAGAGCGTGGATCCGCGTGCCGGCGGGCGTCCGCCTCGACCTGAACGGGGTGGTGAAGGCGCTCGCCGTCGACGATGCGCTCGAGCTCCTTTCCGGCGCCGGGTTCGTCTCGGCCGGTGGCGATCTCGCGACCCGCAAGCCCATGACCGTCGCCTTGCCCGGGGAAGGCGCGGTGCAGCTCGTTTCAGGAGCCGTTGCGACGAGCGGCAGCGGCAAGCGCTGGTGGTCCCGTGACGGCCGGATCCAGCATCACCTGATCGACTCGCGAACAGGGCTCCCGGCGTCCTCTCCGTGGGAGCAGGTCACGGCCTGCGGGAACACGTGCGTCGCCGCGGACGCAGCCGCAAAGGTCGGGTTCCTGCTGGGCGAAGCCGGCCCTGACTACCTCGACGAACGGGGAATTCCGGCTCGCTTCCTCGAGCCGGACGGGACGATCGGGCTCAATGCGGCCTGGCGCGCGGCGGCCGAGGAGCCGGTGTGCATCTGACCTCGAGCCCAGTCGACTGGTACGCGGCCCGAGCCGCCGGAATCGTTGCCTACGTCTTGCTCAGCGCGGTCGTTTCCTTCGGCCTTGCGCTGTCCGGGAAGCGGCTCCCACGCTGGCCGCGCTTCGCGGTCGAGGACGTCCACCGCTTCGGAGGCCTCCTGACCGGCACGTTCATCGCCGTGCACGTCGCCACGATTGCGATCGACTCTTACCTACCCTTCTCGATCGGCTCGCTAGTCGTCCCGTTCGTGTCGCGATACCGGCCGCTGCCGACTGCGCTCGGGATCGTCGCTGCCGAGCTCCTGCTCGCGCTGGCGGTCACGAACCGCCTGCGAAACCGCCGCGTGTCGTACGCCTTCTGGCGCCGCGCGCACTACCTGAACTTCGCGGTGTGGGGAGCCGCGACGGTTCACGGGATCGGCAGCGGAACCGACGCGCACAGTGCATGGCTCCTCGCCCTCTACGCCGTCGCGGTGGGAGTCGTCGCGTTGCTGCTCGCGCGGCGGCTGCCCGGGCTCGGGCACCTGAAGCGGGCGCCCGCCTTGTGCGCCATCGTGGGCATCGCGCTCGTCCTCGGGCTCGCGTTCGGCCCGTTCCAGTCCCACACGCGACCCTGGAACGGAGCAAGCTTCTCCGAGCGCCTAACCGGCTCGGTGCTGCGCAACGTCGGACCGACGAGAGGGCTCGTCTCCCTCGCGGGGACCGGGGTCGGGCCACAGCGCGTCGTCGTCCGCGCCGACCTGCTCATCGACCCGCAGGGGCTGGTCTCGACGGCCTTCCAGATGGAGTACGTCTCGA
>JAWVDL010000104.1:0-5487 GCA_033857355.1 Gaiellaceae bacterium
CCGGCCTTCGCCACGATCTGGCGTGCCCGCCCGCCGAGGCCTTTCCGCAGCCCGGCGACCAGGTCGTTCCCGTAGTCGTCGTCCTGGTAGAGCACGGCGATCTTCGCCTTGGGGCGAGTCTTCACGACGTACTGGCCGTAGATCTTCCCCTCCGCCGCATAGCTCGGGATGTAGCCGATCGTGTACGGGTACTGGCCGAAGTCTCGGCCGAGGGTCGTCGCGCCCGACGCGGAGAAGAGCTGCGGCACCTTGGACTGGTTCAGGAACGAGCGGATCGCCAGGTTGTTCGCGGTGCCGAGCGTGTTGAAGATCGCAAAGACCTTGTCCTGCTGCACGAGCTGGCGCGTCGCCTGGACGGTCCGCGACGGGTCGTAGCCATCGTCGAGGTAGCGGTAGTCGATCTTCCGCCCGTTGACGCCGCCGTGCGCGTTCACCCACTTGAAGTACGCCTCGGCGCCGCGGGCCACTCCCGCGCCAGCGGAGGCCTCGCCGGAGAGAGGCGCCGTCCCGCCGATCAGGATCGAGTTGGCGTCGACTCCCGGGTCGGAACGCGTCGCGGCGAGCGCAGCCGGAGCCAGCGCCGCTACGAGCACGCCTGCAAGCAAGAGCTTCCTCATCAGACCCTCACCCTAGTAAGACCGTCGCGACAACCGGCTGGTTAGCGCGTCGAGCACGCCCCCGACGCCGGCCGGGAAGAGGAGCATGACGAGGATGACGACGAGGCCGAAGATCACGGCCGGCACACCTGGCGCCTTCGGGTCGGCGTGCAGTGGGATGCCCTTTTCGATCCAGCGCAGGAGTTCGGACGCGTACGCCTGCAAGAAGACGATCAGCGACGCGCCCGCGAGCGGGCCCACGTAGGAGCCGAAGCGGCCGAGCACCGAGCCGATCCCGGCCACGACCGCGCCGACGAGCAGCGTGATCGAGAGCGAGATCGGAAACGTGTCGGGATTGACGAAGGCGACCGCGAGGGCAAGCAGCGAACCGGCGACGCCGGCGAACGCGGCGGAGATCCCGAAGGCGAGCGTCTTGTAGAGCGCGGGCCACACGCCGGCCGACGCGGCGGCGACAGGGCTGTCACGCAGGGCACGCAGCGCGCGGCCAGCCTGTCCCCGCAGGAAGAGCCAGGCCAGCACGAACAGCACGCCCGCGATCGTCCACGTCAGGTAGTAGAGCCAGTCGTTGTTCGTCAGCTCGTGGCCGGCCACCTTGACGCTGACCCCTCCGCCGGTCTGCTGCGGGAGCCCGAAGAGGTTCAGGCCACGACCGCCTCCGGTCAGTCCCGCGAACTTCTTGAGCAGCGACGGGAACGAGACCGCGATCCCGAAGGTGACGAGCGCGAGGTAGAGGCCCGAGAGCCGCAGCGCCGGAATGCCGAACAGGAACCCGGCCACCCCCGCGACGAGCGCCGCGATCGGGATCGTCCAGAGATCGCGCACGCCGTGGTTCGCCATCAGGATCGCGGTCGTGTAGCCGCCGATCGCCATGAACGCACCGTGGCCGAGCGAGATCTGGCCGCTGTACCCCGTCAGCACGTTCAGCCCGACGATCGCGATGAAGTAGATCCCGACGGTGGCAAGCTGGAACGCGCGGAAGTCGCTGACCCAGCGCGGGGCGAGCGCGACGATCGCGGCGACCACGAGGAAGCCCAGCAGGCCGAACGCGCGGCGCGCCATCAGACCTTCCTCACGGCGGCGCGCCCGAACAGCCCCGAGGGCCGCACGACGAGCACGAGCAGGATCACGGCGAGTGCGACCGGCAAGCGCAGGGTTCCCCCGATGAAGCTCACGTAGGCCCCGGTGAGATTGAGGATCACGCCGAGTGCGAGCCCGCCGACGACGGCGCCGACGGGGCTGTCCATCCCGCCGAGGATCGCGGCCGCGAGCGCGTACAGCAGCACCGTCTGCATCATGTTCGGGTCGAGGAAGACGACCGGCGCGATCATCATCCCGGAGACCGCGCCGAGCACGGCGGCGAGTCCCCAGCCGAGCGCGAGCATCCAGCTGACCCGGACCCCGACGAGCCGGCTGGCCTCGGGATTCAGCGCCGCCGCGCGCAGGGCGAGGCCGAGCTTCGTGAACCGGAAGAAGGCGCCGAGCGCCAGAACGAGCGCGATCGACACAGCGATCACGCCGAGATCCTGGATCGAGAAGGCGACGCCGCCGGCGTGGATCGGCCGGGTCGGGAACGGGCTCGGGAACTTCTTGACGTCGCTCCCCCACTCCACGCTCGTGAAGCCGTTCAGCAGAATCGCGAGGCCGAGCGTGACGATCACGATCGTCAGCACCGGCGCGCTCTCTACCGGCCGGATCACGACTCGCTCGAGCGCGACCCCGCCGAGAAACGAGAGCGCGAGCGTGAGGAAGAACGCGCCCCAGAAAGGCATCCCGTGGTGGACGAGCGACCAGGCCACGAAGGTCGAGACGGTCGCCATCTCGCCCTGGGCGAAGTTGATCACTCGGGTGGCCCGGTAGATCAGCACGAGCGCTAGCGCCAGGCTGGCGAAGATCCCGCCCGAGGCGAGCCCGCTCACCACTTGCTGCAGGAACTGGGTCAATAGCCGAGGTAGCTGCGTCGGATGGCTTCGTCGGCCTGCAGTTCGGCGCTCGAGCCGGAGACCGCGACCCGGCCGACCTCGAGCACGAAGGCCCGCTGCGCGGCGTCGAGCGCGATTCGCGCGTTCTGCTCGACGACGAGCACCGTCAGACCGTCGCGCTCGTTCAGCTCGCGCACGATGCGGAAGATCTCCGCGGTGACCTTCGGCGCGAGGCCGAGCGAGGGCTCGTCGAGCATCAACAGCCGCGGGCGGCTCATCAAAGCCCTGGCGAGCGCGAGCATCTGCTGCTCGCCACCCGAGAGCGTCCCGGCCTGCTGGTCCCGCCGCTCCTCGAGCCACGGGAAGTAGCCGCGAACGCGCTCGAGATCGTCGTCGAGGCCTCCGCGCCGGGTGTAAGCGCCGAGCCGCAGGTTGTCGCGGACGGACAGCTCGCCGAACGTTCCGCGTCCCTCGGGGACATGCGCAATGCCGAGCCGCGCAGCCGCCTCGGGTCCGCCACGCAGCCGCCGGCCGGCGAAGATGATCGACCCCGAGCGCCGGACCGTCCCGGAAACCGCGCGCAGCATCGTGGTCTTGCCCGCGCCGTTCGCACCCAGCACGGCGGCGACCTGCCCTTCCTCAACGGCCAGGCTGACCCCGCGGAGCGCCACGACGTCCCCGTAGCGAGCGCCGACGTCCTCGAGCTCGAGCAAAGCGGTCACGCGACGGGCTCCTCGGGGACGTGCTCGGCCCCGAGATACGCCTCGACGACCCCGGGGTCGCGCTGTACCTCGCCCGGGGTGCCCGAGGCGATCATTCGCCCGAAGTCGAGCACGTGAACGCGGTCGGCGATCCCCATCACGAACGCCATGTGGTGCTCGACGAGGAGAATCGTGAGCTCGAAGTCCTTCCGGATCCGGCGGATCAGCTCGGCGAGCTCGTCCACCTCCTCGTGATTGAGCCCGCCTGCAGGCTCGTCGAGCAGCAGCAGGCGAGGCCCGGATGCGAGCGCCCGCGCCAGCTCGACCCGCTTGAGCGTTCCGAACGGGAGGCCCCGTGCGGGCCGGCCGGCGGAATCGCCCAGTCCGACGTACTCGACGACCTGCCGCGCGTCCCGCTCGCCCCGCCGCGCATGCGCCCCGACCCGCACGTTGTCGAGCACGCTCAGCGAACGGAAGAGCTCGACGTTCTGGAATGTCCGGGCGATCCCGCGCTGGATCACCCGGTGCGGTGGAGTCCCGAGCAGCGACTCGCCGTCGAACACGACGTCGCCCTCGCCGGGCGTGTACAGCCGGGTGATCACGTTGAACGCCGTCGTCTTGCCGGCGCCGTTCGGGCCGATCAGCCCGACGATCTCGCCCTGCTCCACGTCGAACGAGACATCGTCGAGGGCCACGATCCCGCCGAAGCGCTGCGTCACGTTCGCTACGGACAGGAGAGCCACGGGACGAAGTACCTTAGAACGTGGTGCGGCCACTCGTCCTCCACGATTGGCGAGCGATCGCAGCCACCGTGACTGCATTCGGCGGGTGCGCGATCGTGATGCGGAGCGTGTGGAGATCGCGCCCGCGCATCGCAGCGACCGGAGCCGACCGTCGTCACCTCGCCCGCTACACGCGCGGACTCGGGGCCGTCCATGTGCTCGCGCTCGGGGCGCCGCTCGTCGCACCCGCCCTCACGCTGCCGGGTCCGCCGTGGGTGCTCCTTGGCGGCGGGCTGGCGCTCTACGTTCTCGGCCAGGCGCTGCGCGGGTGGGCGATCTCCACGCTCGGCGACTGGTTCCAGGGCGCCCTCGTGGTCCAGGACGGCCAGCACGTCGTCGAGTCGGGTCCCTACCGGCTGATCCGCCATCCCGCCTACGCGGGCGGGATTCTGCGGACGGCCGCCCTCGGCCTCGTCCTCGACAACTGGCTCAGCCTCGGTCTCCTGGTCGTCGGGATGGTCGCGTTCGTCACTGCGCGCATCCAGCGCGAGGAACGAATCCTGCGCTCGGGTCTCGAGCCGTATGGCGCATACGAAAGCCGGACGGCGCGGCTCGTCCCGCGAATCTGGTGAATAAGGAGGGGAGACGCCGGCCGCGACGCCGTCCCCCTAGCAGGCCGACAATCGCGGAGGCGCGCCCCCCTCTCCACACTAGACCTCGGCGCTGACCGAAACCTGCGCCCGAAATTACAAATTCCGCCGTTTGGAGTGGAGCGGTCCGGGTAGCCTTTATGGACCTAGTAGGCCGACAATCGACTTCTCTCCTCCGGGAGAGTCGGAAGGAGGGCTTCCCCGTGAAGTCTTCTCTTACCACCGTTCAGGCGGCCGCGGTGGACAGTTCACTTGCGGTACCCGTCACCGACGTGGACGGCGCCTTTTCGGGCACGTTTGCGCCGACGCGGTTCACAGCGCAGGACGGATCGCTGCTCGCGGCCGGCACGCTCTACGGCAGCTTCGGTGGGGCCGAGCTGATCGAGGAGGTCACGATCCCCGTCACGGAGATCGGAGGCTCCTGCCCCGAGCTTCGACTCACGCTCGGACCGGCGGAAGTCGAGCTCTGCGGAGCGCCGACGCGCCTGGAGCCGGCGCTGCTCACCGTCGAGGGCGGGTCAGGACTGCTCGGGAACCTCGTCTGCGCCGTCACGCACCTTCGCGACAGCGGAACCGGTCTCTGGCTCGTCCCCGACCTCCTCAACCAGATCCTCGCCCGGGTATGAACGCTCACCCGGACAAGCCTGCGCGCCTCGACGCCGGCCGCCATTGGCGGTGTCGGTGGCACGCCGGAAGGAGAGGCGTCGGCTCCGCCCGGCCGGCGCCTCTCCGAGCGGCCAGTAGGGCGATCAGGAGGGCGGAGTCACGTTCCCCGACGCTACTCCGCCCTCCACTCTCTCGAGCTGCGCCGGGTCGGTGACCGGCGCGCGGCAGGCGAAGCGCTCGCAGACGTAGACCGCGGGCTTCCCGTCGACCAG
>JAWVDL010000105.1:0-4477 GCA_033857355.1 Gaiellaceae bacterium
GAGCCCCCGGCGCGTACTCGGCGGCGACGAAGAGGTCCTCCAGCGGGCGGCCGGGCCCCATGGCGCCCTGGTAGACGACCCCCAGCGGCGTTCCCTCGGCCGGCGGCTCGACGGAAACGTCGACGAGCGGCGGGCAGTTCAGGACAACACGCGGGGTCTCTTCCAGGCGGAGGCGCCGGCGGAGCTCCTCGGCGATCGGTGCGCTCACCGTCGAGACGACGTCGGCGCGGCGTGCCAGCGAACCTTCCAGCGAAGCGGACATGCGCCGGTGTGCTCGCGGCGGATCGGGCTCCTGCGTCGTATAGAGCTCGTGCGCGTCGTAGACGAGGCGCGCGCCGGATCGGCGTGCCAGCAGCGCGGCCGCGGGAAGCGTGTCGAGGTCGTTCGCGTGCACGACGTCGAAGCGGCCGAGCTTCCGTCCTGCCCTGACGAGTCCCGCGGTCAGACGGCCGAGCCTGCCCAGCCGGTAGAGGCCACGCGCCTCGCGGACGAGCGCTGCGTCGTCCTTCGCCATCCCGCCGAGCCCGGCGCTCCTCAGGCCTGCGGCGAGCCGCTCGCCGCCCACTCGCACGATCTGGATCCCCTCGAGCGCGATCGGCGCGAGGCCGGAGACCTGTCCGCACAAGCCCACGACCTCGATCCCACGAGCGTGCGCCGTGAGCGCCGCCCGCCGCGCCCGGGGATCGCGGCTCAGCTCCGCGGGCGTGAGGATCAGGAGGCGCAAGCCGGCGCTACGTCGGGACGGCTTCGAGCCGCGCCGCCGCTGGGTCGCGCGCGGCCTCCGGCCGGCTGATGCCGAGCAGCGAGTCGTAGACCGCCTCGACGGCGCGTGCGTTTCGGCGTGGGTCGAAGCGCTCGCGGGCGTGCTCGCTGGCCGCCTCGCCGAGCCGCCGGCGCAGGGCCGGGTCATCTATCAGCAGGCGCAGCGCCGATGCGATCTCGCGCGGGCTCGCGTCGTCGAGCAACAGTCCCGTCTTCCCGGGAAGCAGCACGCCCGCGCCGTCGCTCGACCCCGAGGCGACGACCGGCTTCGCGTAGGTGGCCGCCTCGAGCACCGGCCGGCCGAGCCCGACGCCCTGGTTCGGGAACGTGACGATGTCGAGCGCGCTGTAGATCTCGCCGGTCTCGGCGGTGAACGGCAGGAAGGAGAAGTGCTCGTCGAGCTGCTTCTCGGCGACGAGCTCCTTGATCGCCGACTCCTCGTCGGTCAGCAGGTTCGCGGCGGCGAGCGCGCGGCCTCGGACGGTGCGGAAGTACTCGGGGGGACGGACGCCGCCGCCCATGATCACGAAGTGCGCCGGCGCGCCCTGCTCGACGAGGAGCTCGGCCGCCGAGACGAGCTCGGGCCAGCCCTTCTGACGGCGGACGAACCCGGCGAAGCCGACCAGCACACGATCCTCGGGGAGGCCGAGCGCCGCCTTGCCGCTGCCGTTCGGCGTCGCGGCGGGCGTGACGCTGTTGTGCACGATCGTGAGCGGCAGCCGGATCGGGAAACGGGCCGCCACGTCCCGGTCGATTGCGATCGCCGCGTCGCCCAGGCGCTCCATCAGCGCGCCGATCACGCGGCTGCGCTTGTCGCGTCCTTCGCCGGCGAGCGCCGAGCGCAGGTGCCAGACCACCTTCGCGCCATGACGATGCGCGATCCAGGCCGCGGCGATCAGCGGCGAGTCGTTCAGGTGGACGAGCGGGAAGCGATGCTCGCGCATCAGCCGCTCGAGCTGACGGAGGTGCGGCGGCAGCGCGGCGACCTCGCGGCCGAGCACGAGCCAGCGCAGGCCCTCGTAGGGGCTGTCCCAGGCGTGCGCGAAGATCGAGACATCGCCGGTGTGGACGGTCGCCCCGGCCGCTGCGAACAGCTCGGCCGCCGGGCCCTCCGGGCAGAAGACGTGCGGCTCGAAGCGCTCGTCCAGGTTCGCGATGAGCTGTGCGAGCGACGACGGTGCGCCGCCGAGCTGCGGCCTGTGGTGGACGTAGAGAATCGGGATCCGGTCGCGCTTCGGGAGGATGCGCCGGTAGATCGCCTCGATCCGGCGCGCGTTCTTCGCGGGGTCGAAGTTCCGCTCGGCGTGCGCGCGTGCGGCGCGGCCGAGCCCCGTACGACGCTCCTCGTCGCGCAAGAGGCCGGACACCGCGTCGGCGAGCGTCTCGGGCCCGAAGTCCTCGACGAGGATGCCCGTCTCGCCGGGGACGACGACGCCGCCTCCCGTCCGGGAGCCCGATGCGACGACGGGAACGCCGCTCGCGGCGGCCTCGATGACCGGGCGCCCGAGCTCGGGGCCCTGCGAAGGCGCGACGACGACGTCGGAGGCCTGGTAGAGGTTGGCCGTGTCCTGCGTGAACGGGATGAACCGGACGTCGTCGGTCAGGCCGAGCTCCGCGACGAGCTCGTTTGCCTCCGACTCGTAGTTGCGGGTCAGGTCGGCGAGCTGCAGCGTGCGGCCGACGACGGTCTGGAAGAACTCCTCGCCCCGGACGGCGCCGCCGACGATCAGGTAGCTGGCGTCGAGCCCCTCGTCCCGCAGGCGGGCCGCCGCCTCGATGAACTCCCGGAAGCCCTTCGACGGGTAGATGAACCCGAAGTAGGAGACGACCGGGCGGCCCTCCGGCAGTCCGAGCGCGCGCTTCGCGGCCTCGTGGTCCCCGGGATGGAAGCGGTCGAGGTCGACAGAGTTCGGCACCACGGTCGAGCCGACGCCGAAGACACCGGCGACGTCGTGGTTGATCGCGATCGAGGTCGTGGCGAGGTCGCGGATCGCCGTCCGCACGAGCTCCGAGCGCCGGTCCCGTCCGCCGTCCGGCAAAGCCGAGCGCAGGTGCCAGACGACCGGCAGGCCCTCGTGCCGGGCCAGCATCGCGGCCGGGATGAGCGGCGAGTCGTTGAAGTGGACGAGCTCGAAGCGGTTGCGTCGCAGCGTGCTCCGGAAGCGGTACACGTGTTGCGGAAGCAGGCCGAGCTCGCGGAGGAAGAGGAGCCAGCGGCGTCCGCGATAGGTCGAGGCCCAGATGTGCGTGAAGCCCGCCACCGGCCCGGTGTGCACCTTCGCGCCGGCCTGGCGGAAGAGCTCGGCCGCAGGCCCGGGCGGACAGTAGATGTGCGCCTCGAACTGATCGTGGTCGAGTTCCCGGATCAGGTACGAAAGGGACGCCGGAGCACCGCCCAGCTCGCTGCGGTGGTGGACGAAGAGGACGGGGGTGCGTGGACGCTCGGGCATGAGACCGCCGCGGCGCGGCGCCTACCTATGCTAGCGGCGTGTCTTTGAACGTCCTGCACATCAGCGAGTCGGACGCGGCGGGCGGCGCCGCGCGCACGGCCTACAAGGTTCATCGCGGCCTGAACGGCGGCGGCCACACCTCACGGATGCTCGTCGGCCGCAAGGTCACGGACGACCCGGCGATCCGGCGGATCAAGCGAAACGACGCGTGGCGGGCGGTCGATCGCGTCGCCGGGGCCGTCTTCGACCGCCTCGACCTGCAGTACGCCTTCTATCCGTCCTCGTTCGGCGTGGCCCGCGACCCGTGGTTCCGCGAGGCGGACGTCGTCCAGCTCCACAATCTCCACGGGAGCTACTTCAGCTACACGGCCCTGCCGACGCTGACCAAGCGTCGGCCGGTCGTCTGGCTGCTCCAGGACCAGTGGGCCTACACCGGCCACGTCGCCTACTCGTTCGACTGCGAGCGCTGGCGCCACGGCTGCGGGTCGTGTCCGTACCTCTCCGAGTATCCGCGCCTGAACCGCGACACGACGGCCCTGCTCTGGCGGATGAAGCGCGCCGTCTACGCCCGCTCGCGGCTCACGATCATCGTTCCCTCGCGCTGGATGCTGGAGCTTGCACGTGCAAGTCCGCTCCTCTCGCGGTTCGAGATGCACCGGATCCCGCACGGGGTCGAGACCGACGTCTTCCGGCCGCTTCCGAAGGACGAGGCCAGGCGCCGTCTCGGCCTGCCGGAGGGCCGCCCGCTCGTGCTCTTCTCGGCGTCCGACCTGAACGAGCCGCGCAAGGGCCTCCACCTCCTCGAGGAAGCGCTGTCTCGCATGGACGATCCCCCGTTGCTCGCGCTGGCGGGAGCCGGCGAGATCCCGAAGCGGGTCGAGACGGCGTGGCTCGGCTCGATCTCCGACGACGACGTGCTCGCCCAGGCGTACAGCGCCGCCGACGTGCTCGCGGTCCCGACGATCGCGGACGCGCTCACCCAGACGGCGATCGAGTCGATCGCCTGCGGCACGCCGTGCGTCGCGTTCGACCGCGGCGGAGTCACCGACGTCGTCACCGAGGAGACCGGCTACCAGGCGCGCTTCGGCGACGTCGACGACCTGGCCCGCGGGCTCCGGATCGTGCTCGAGGATCACGACCGCTACGCGGGGCGCTGCCGCGAGGTCGCCGAGGAGGAGTTCAGCGTCGAGCTCCAGGTCCGCCGCTACGTTCAGCTCTACGAGGACGTGCTAGCTGCCTAGCACGGTCAGCATCGTCACTCCGTC
>JAWVDL010000106.1:0-11691 GCA_033857355.1 Gaiellaceae bacterium
CCGCGAGCCGGCTCGACGCGTCGAGGCTGAAGAACCAGATTCCCGGCTTGTCTCCGTCCGTCACGTACGTGCGGACGTTCAGCTCGAGAAAGGTCGAGACCCGAGGCAGCGGAAGCGTCCCGCGCACGCGCAGGCCCGTGACCTCGAAGGGCGTGATGCCCAGGTACGCCGTACCGTCGTGCAGGTCGAGCTCGAGCGCGTCCGGCAGGTGGGGGCGAAGTCTTGCCTCGGGAACCACCCAGTGCGCGAACAGCAGGTCGTCCCAGGTCTGCGCCATGACCCAGGGGCTCGTCGGCAGCGGCCAAGGCCGGTGCTCGGCTTCCCCGAGCGTCGCCGCCTGCGCGGCCGGCCGCGCGAGAAGATCTAGTACCAGCGGCCCCGGCGGAAGCCGCCCAGCAGCAGGCCCAGGATGATCAGCACGATTCCGAGGATCACGTGCCCGAGCACGAGGAGCACGATCCCGATGATGAGGAGAATTGCTCCGATACCCATTGCGGCGCTGTTTGCCCTCCGGCGCGGAAAGTAATCCACCGAGAAGGGAGGGAAGAGCCAGACCCTCCCCTCCCTTCACGCGCGAGGTTCCTAGCTGTCGGCTATGTCACCCCTGAAGACCTCGGTGACTCCGTCGAGCCCGGTGTCCGACCAGTGGTGATACTGGAGGCCCTGATCGGGAGCGGTGTACTCGAACAGGAACCGGCAGTCGGCGTACCCCAGGAAGCACGAGAACTGCGCGGTCGGGCCGAAGGCCGCCGCGATGAAGTCCGAGCGGTAGCACGGGCTGACGCCGCCGCAGTTCGCCGCGGCTGCCGCGTCGTACGTGCCGCCCGTCACCGTGCCCTCGAGCCAGCCGGTCATCTTGCCGGTATGGCCCGGCGCGAGCACGGTGCCGTGGTTGGACGTCTCGCATGTCCCGGGACTGGCTGGGCCGGTCGTGACGAAGGAGCCTTTGTCCTGCTCGCGGACGCGATAGGAGCCGTCCGTGTTCTGGTGGATCTGGTACGTCCGCTCGATCGTGTCGGTTGCCCACGGATTCGAGCACGAGCCGTTGTCCGCCGTCGTGACGACGAACGGACCCGCCTTGTCGTTCTTGCCCGAGTCGGCAGCAGCCACGCTCGAAAGGACGAGCGCGATCGCGAGCACGGGCAGAAGCAAGATTCGCTTCATGTTCCCTCCCCTGTTGAAGCCGCAGATGGCGGCCCTGACCGCGTGGTCCTTTACGCGTGCTGCAAAGTGGAAACCCGCGGCTTTGCTAGAGATTGCCGCGCAAGGCTTGCTCGCGCTCGATCGCCTCGAAGAGCGCCTTGAAGTTCCCGTCGCCGAAGCCGCGCGCGCCGTGGCGCTCGATGACCTCGAAGAAGAGCGTCGGCCGGTCCTGCGCGGTCTTCGTGAAGATCTGCAGCAGGTAGCCGTCGTCGTCGCGGTCGGCGAGGATCCGCAGCCGTCGCAGGTCCTCCCAGCTCTCGTCGATCTCGCCCACCCGGTCTCCGACGTCCTCGTAGTACGCCTCGGGCGTCGAGAGGAACATGATGCCCCGCTGCTTGAGCGCCTCGACCGTCTCGACGATGTTCTCGCTCGCGAGGGCGACGTGCTGCGAGCCCGGGCCCTGGTTGAACTCCAGGTACTCCTCGATCTGGCTCTTCCGCTTGCCCTCGGCCGGCTCGTTGATCGGGAACTTGATCTTCCCTTCGCCGTCCGTCATCACCTTGGACATCAGGGCGGAGTATTCGGTGGAGATGTCCTCGTCCGAGAAGTGGATCATCTCGGTCATCCCGAAGACGCGCTCGTAGAAGCCCACCCAGTGCTCCATCCGTCCGAGCTCGACGTTGCCGACGACGTGATCGACGTTGAGCAGGCCGACGCCTGAGCCGCCGGTCCCGTTCGAGCTCTCCTGCTCGACGTAGCCGGGGAGGTACGGGCCTGCGTAGTCCTTGCGGGTCACGAACGTGTGGACGACGTCTCCGTACGTCCCGATCGTGGCCAGCTCGACGCGACCGAAGTCGTCCTCGAGGGTGTGCGGCTCGGCGATTCCGCGCGCGCCGCGCTGGACGGCCTGACGGTAGGCCTCGCGCGCGTCGGGCACGCGGAGCGCGATGTCCTTCACGCCGTCGCCGTGGCTGCACGCGAACCTCGTGATGTCGCTGTCGCCGCGAAGCCCGCTCGTGACCACGAAGCGGATGTCGTTCTGCTCGAGCACGTAGGAAGCCCGGTCGCGGATGCCGGTCTCGGGCCCTGCGTAGGCGCGTCGCGTGAATCCGAATGCCTGCTCGTAGTAGAAGGCCGCCTGCTTCGCGTTCCCCACCCAGAGCTCGATGTGATCCCAGCCGTCGAGCGGCATGAAGTCGGTGGCGCTCACGCTCGAATCCTACTTCGCCTTGCCTCTAGCGGGAGTCCCGGCGGAGGCCTCGATCGGGCCGATGTCGTCGAGCGACTCGCGCAGCGGCACCTCCTTCACGCCGACCAGCGCGACGAGCCATGCCAGAACCGCAACGATCGTCGCGGCGAGGAACGCGGGGTGGAGCGCGTGAGCGAGCGCCACGCGCAGCGTTGGCGAGAGCCGGTGGATGACCGAGAGCTCGGCGCCGTGCGAGGCCTTCGTCGGCAAACCGTGGTTGACGATCGCTCCCATCACGGTGACGCCGACGGTTGCTCCCATCTGGCGCGAGAACTGGGTCAGAGCCGTCGCCGAGCCGATTCGCGCCCGTGGAACCGCGTTCTGAACCGAGAGCACGAACACCTGCATCATCGAGCCCAGTCCGATCCCTGCGATCACCATGTTGCGTGCCGCCTCGCCGTTGGTCGTGCCGGCGTTCATCCGCGAGAGCAGGAACATCCCGAGCGCGAGCACCGGTGGGCCGAGCACGACGTTCCAGCGGTACCGGCCGGTGCGCGAGACGAGCTGCCCGGAGAGGAACGACGTCACGACGGCCCCGAGCATCAGCGGCGTGAGCACGACGCCCGACGAGGTGGCCGAGGTGCCGATCACGCCCTGCACGAACAGCGGGACGTACGAGATCGTCCCGAACATGGCCATCCCGACCAGCGCCATGCAGGCGATCGACGAGGCGACGATCGGGTTCCGCAGCGAGTCGAACGGGAGGATCGGCTCGCGTGCGCGACGCTCTACGACCGCGAACGCCGCGAGTAGGACGATCGCGGCGCCGAGCGCAACGAGCACGTGGCCGCTCGTCCACGCGTAGTCCCGGCCGGCCCAGACGAGCCCCAGGAGCAGCGCCGCCGTCCCGCCGGCGAGCACGCCCGCGCCGAGCCAGTCGATCGAATGCTCCTTCAGCGCGGCCCGCTTCGGCATCGTCAGGGAGATCACCGCGAGCGCGAGACCGCCGACCGGCAGGTTGACGAGGAAGATCCAGCGCCAGGTGGTGTTGTCGACGATGAAGCCGCCCACCGCGGGGCCCGCGATCGACGACGCCGCGAACACCGCGCCGATCAATCCCTGGTAGCGGCCGCGGTCGCGCGGGGGAACGATCGCGCCGATCACCGCGAGCGAGAGCGGGAAGAGGCCGCCTGCGCCGATGCCCTGGATCGCCCGGAAGATCACGAGCTCGGTCATCCCCTGGGCGAGCCCGCAGAGCGCCGAGCCGACCAGGAAGATCACGATCGCCACGAGGAAGAGGTACTTCCGCCCATAGACGTCTCCGAGCTTCCCGTAGAGCGGGACGGTGACCGTCGAGGTCAGCATGTACGCGGTGAAGACCCAGGAGTACTGGGTGATCCCACCGAGGTCGGAGACGATCCTCGGGAGCGCCGTCGCGACGATGGTCTGGTCGAGCGCCGCCAGCAGCAGCGTCACCATCAGCCCCGAGTAGATCGCGAGGATTCGCCCGATCGTGAACTGGTATCCCGGCGGCTTCCGGGCCAGCCGGTCGCGGAGCGACGTCACCGCTCCGCTCCCGCGCCGGCGGCGGCTCGGGCGCGCGGCGACAGCAGGATCCCGCAGCCGATGAGCAGGCCGCCCGCAACCTGCGTGCGCGTGATCGACTCGTGCAGGACGAGCAGCGCGATGACCGCCGCGAGGAACGGCTGGAGGTTCGCGAAGAGCGACGCGCGGGACGGGCCGACCCGGTCGAGTGCCGTGAACCAAGTCACGTTGGTGATCACGAGCGGCCCGACCACGGCGTACGCGAACCAGGCCCAGACCGCCCAGCCGAGGTCGAAGCTCTGGTGCGCGAGCTGTCCGGATCCGACCAGCGCAAGCGGCAGCGTCACGGCGAGCAGGAACACCGCGCTGAGCCGATAGGGCGAGTAACGGCGCATCAGGCCGGCGATCAGCACCGAGTAGCCCGCCCACGTGACCGCCCCGGCCACCGCCAGCGCATCTCCTTTCAGGTGGGCCGAGAGCCCGACGGACGACCCGAGCGCCACGAGCCCGACCCCGGCGAACGAGACCGCAGCGGCGATGAGGAAGCGCATGCTGAGCCGCTCCATCCCGACCGCACTGGAGATCAGCGCGGTGAAGATCGGGAGCGTCCCGAAGAGCAACGCAACGGTCGTCGCCGTCGTGAAGCGCAGCGCATAGACGAAGCTGAGCTGGTTGGCGAACAGGAGGATTGCCCCGGCGCCGAGGAGCTTCAGGTCGGTCCGGTCGATGCGCAGGGAGCGCTCGCGCGGCAGCACGATCGTCGTGAACAGCAGGCCTGCGATCCCGTAGCGCACCGACGAGAACGCGAGCGGCCGGAAGCCGTGCGTCAGGATGTACTTGCCCGCAGTGAAGTTGAGCGCCCAGAGGCTCACGGTCAGAATCAGCAGCAAATCCGCGGCCGGCTTGCGCATCCGCCGACGATAACCGCACGAGTAGGCGGCGGTTGTAGGCTTCGCGCGATGGCGGAGCCGACCCGGGACGACATCGACGCGCTGGTCGCGCCGGCGACGCCGCACTTCGCGTATCAGCTCCGGGCGCGGGTCGAGGATCTGATCAAGGACCTGCCCGAACAGAGCGAGATCCGCCGTTACGGCGAGGAGAAGCTGGAGTTCCTCGACCGGCTCGGCCACGCGTCCTCGAAGGCCGCGGAGGGCGAGCGCGAGCCGCGGACACGCCCAGGCTGGGACGAGCTGCCGAGCTCCGCTCCGGCGGACGCGCCTCTCCCGCGGCGACGATGAGCTTCGAGGGCAAGTCCGTCCTCGTGACGGGCGGCTCGCGGGGGATCGGCAAGGCGATTGCGCTTCGGTTCGCGCGCGACGGCGCCGCTCGCGTGGCGATCGGGTACCTGCGCAACGACCGGGCGGCCGAGGGCGCCGCGGAGGAGCTGCGCGCCGCGGGAACGGAGCCTGTGCTCGTGCGCGGGAACGTCTCCTCGGAGCGCGTCATGGAGCAGGTGCGCGAGCTCGGGGCACTGGATGCGCTGGTGCACAACGCGGCGACGGGGGTGATCCGGCCCGCGCTCGAGACCGAGGACAAGCACTGGGACTGGACGATGAACGCGAACGCCCGGGCGCTGCTGGCGCTTGCGCGGGCTGCGGCGCCGTCGATGCCGAGCGGCTCGTCGATCGTGGCGATCTCCAGCCTGGGGTCGAGTCGGGTGCTCGAGAACTACGTCCTCGTCGGCACGTCGAAGGCTGCGCTGGAATCCGTCGTCCGCTACCTCGCCGTCGAGCTGGCCCCGCGCGGAATCCGTGCCAACACCGTGTCGGCGGGCGTGGTCGAGACGGGCGCGCTCGAGCACTTCCCGAATCGACAGGACATGCTGGACATGGGACTAACGCGCACGCCCGCGGGCCGGCTGGTCGAGCCGGAGGACGTGGCGGGCGCCGTCGCCTTTCTCTGCTCGCCCGACGCGGAGATGATCCGCGGCCACACGCTTATCGTCGACGGCGGCTTCTCCCTGCTGGCATGACTGGCCACCCCGGACGCCTCGTTGACCGGCACCTAGTAACACGTTGTTACTTGGGCCGAGCGCCGCATACCGCCGTGCTCCTCGACTTAGTAACAGTCTGTTACTTGGGTTCAGAGGTGCCGGGGACACCGAGGGGCGCGTGATGGAGCCGACCGACCACAACCGCCGTGCATGGGACGAGGTGCACCGCCGGCGCTCCGAGGCGATGCGCGGGGAGTTCGGCCTCCCCGAGCAGGTCAAGCGCTCGCTCGGCGACCTCAAGGACAAGCGTGTCCTGCACCTCCAATGCGCGACGGGCGAGTCGACCATCGAGCTCGCGGAGCTCGGCGCAGTGGTGACCGGCGTGGACACCTCCGACGAGGCGCTCGACATCGCCCGCGAGCGCGAGTCCTCGGTGCTCTGGGTTCACGCGGACGTCCAGACGCTCCCGGGCGAGCTGCGACGCGCCCGTTTCGACCTCGTGTACGCGGCCGACGGCGTTCTGCCCTGGCTGCAGGATCTCGACGCGTGGGCCGGCGGGATCGGCGCTGCGCTCAAGTCCGGTGGCGATCTACTGCTGTTCGAAGAGCATCCGATCGCACAGAGCGTCGACTCGATGATGCGCTGGCGGGAGAGCTACTTCGAGCCGGTGAGGGACGACATCCGGTTCTGGCGGCTGGGCCAGATCGTCACGGCGCTGGTGCGCGCGGGCCTGACGATTCGCGCGCTCGAGGAGTACCCGGCGCGGCGCGATTCGTTCCGCCGCCAGGACTCTCGGCTGCCCGGCGAGTTTCTCCTTCACGCCCGCAAGGCATAAAGCACATGTGGGCCTCGGCGTCAGCATCTTCCTGATCGCGGTCGGCGCGATCCTGACCTTCGCGGTCAACACGAGCCCGAGCGGGCTGAACATCCACGTCGTCGGCGTGATCCTGATGTGCGTCGGGATCCTCGGGATCCTGCTCTCGCTGATCTACTGGGAATCGTGGGGTCGCGGCGGCTACGGGCGCGGCTACGCAGCGCCGCCCGGCGACTACCCGGCCCGAAGCGGCTGGTACGCGCGCGGCTACCGGCCGCGGCGTCGCGTCGTGGAGGAAGAGGTCGTCGACGCGGGCCCGCCTCCGCCAGGCCCGCCCCCGCCGCCCTAGCCCGACCCGTTCCGCTTGAGCATGCGCCCGACGGTGTCGGTGGCGATGTAGCCCGCGATCTTCGGGTTCTCCTGCAGCCGTCGCAGCGAGTACGCGTACCACTGCTGGCCGAAGGGGACGTAGATCCGCAGGCGATGTCCCTGCTGGACGAGCCCGTCGCCGAGCCGCGGACGGACGCCGAGCAGCATCTGGAACTCGTACTGCTCGCGCCGAAGGCCGTGCTCGACCACGAGCCGCCGTCCCTCGTCGATCAGGTACTCGTCGTGGGTCGCGATCCCGACGTACGCCCCCGTCTCCAGAAGCGAGTCGAGCGCCTTGACGAAGCTCGCCCGGACGGCTTCGTAGTCGCGGAACTGGATCGTCGGCGGCTCGACGTAGATGCCCTTGCAGAGCCGAACGCTCGGCTTCAGATCCGTCAGGGCCAGGACGTCGTCGACCGTTCGGCGGAGCGAGGCCTGCAGGACGACGCCGACGTTGTCGAGACCCGCGCCGCGCAGCTCGCGGTAGATCCTGAGCGTGGCATCCGTCGTGGTCGAGTCCTCCATGTCGATACGGACGAAGTTCCCGCTCTCCGCGGCGTGGCGGACGACCGCTTCCAGGTTCTCGCGCGCGAGGGCGTAGTCGAGCTTCAGCCCCAGCGCGGTCGGCTTCACGCTGACGTTCGAGTCGAGCCCCTCGCGTGCGATCGTCTCGAACACGCGCCGGTACTCCGCGACGATCGCGCGGGCCTCGTCTGCATTGTGGATCTCCTCGCCGAGGACGTCGATCGTGGCCATCTTCCGCTCGTCGTTCAGCTCCTTGACCACGCGGCACGCGTCGGAGAGCTCCGATCCGGCGATGTAATGCGAGGAGAGCTTCTGCACCACCGGCTTCGGAACAGCGGGCAGGAAGCGGACGATGGCTCGGTCCAGCAGGGCCACGGGCGCCGGGATTCTAGGGTCTAGCGTTCACGCATGAATCCCTGGCGCGCCGCGCTGACGAGCGCGACCGCTTCGGGAAAGAGAACGCGCATGGCGTCGCGTAACGCGATTGCCTGCTCGTCCGGGCCGCCCGTGGGCTGAAGCTGGCTCAGGGCTGCGGCGGTCAACTCGACCGCGGTGTTGAGCGTCAGGGTGGCGAACTGCTCGCGCTGCGCTTCCTGGACGGTCTCGGCCTGCTGCTCGGCGAACTCGCGCAGGCCGCGCATCAGATCCTCTGGATCGCCCCCGAATGGGAACCCGCCGAAGCCGCCACCTTCCATGGGCCGTAGCGTACCTAGGTCGAACGGGCCGACCGGTCATTTCAGACGCCGCACGGGCGAGGCCCGCGCGGCTGAACGGCACCGCCGAGTCGGTGCCTTGGCTGCGTGCGTATCGTCCGCGGAATGCTCCGCGCTGCGGCCATCCTTGCCCGAGCAGCGCGCGCCGTCGGACTCGGCGGCGCGTTCGAACAGACGAGAGATGCGGCCGACTCGTTGCTGGCTCGCGTCGGGCATCCGCCGTTCTCGGCGTCCATCGACGGCGTGCGTGTGCGCGGCTACCTCAGGCATCGGAGCTTCCTTCACGAGGCGTCACAACCCGGGACGACCTACCGCGAGCTCTTCGCGCGCACGCTTCGACCGGGGATGACCGTCGTCGACGGAGGCGCCCACCTCGGCCTCTACACCGTCCTCGGCGCCCGCGGCGTTGGCCCGGGCGGACGCGTTCTCGCCTTCGAGCCCGACCCGTACAACCGTCGTGCCCTCGACGCGAACGTGCGGGGACTGCCGAATGTGATCGTCTCGCCGAAGGCGCTGGCCGAAGGGCCCGGCGAGGCGACGTTCCATCGCTCGAGCGGCACGATCGGAAGCTCCCTGCTCGCCCGCGACTCGACGATCGGCGTCGAGACGGCGCAGCTGACGAGCATCGACAACGAGGTCGCGGGCAGCGAGCTGCGCAGCCTGTTGATCAAGCTCAACGTCGAGGGAGCGGAGCCCCGAGTTCTGGAGGGAGCCCGCGAGACGCTCAGCCGCTGTGAGCAGACGACCCTCTTCGTCGAGATCTCGCCCGACCTGCTCGGCGACCAGGCGGGCGAGCTGGTGCCTCAGTTGATGGATCTAGGCTTCGACGTCTTCCGGATCAGCCTGGCAGACCAGTCTTTGCAACGGGTCCGTCCGGGAGAGCCGGTGGCAAAGGGTCACCTGCTGGCAAGGCGTCCGGGCGGGGACGCGTGACGACGTTCAGTCCGCCCATCATCGAGAACGCGCGGATGCGGATGACCTTGGCGCCCGGCGGCGGAGGGGTCTTGGCGGAGCCCACGTTGCGGCCGCCCATGAACGAGATCCCGCTGACCTCGACGACCACGTCGTCCGGCACGAAGATGTTGATTCCGCCCATGAAGGCGACGGCGTTGATCGTCACCTCGGGCCCTTCGATCTCCGCCTCGCGCAGGTCGAGGTGGCAGCCGCCCATCACCGCGATCGCAGTCGTCTGACCTTCGACCCGCCAGCGGCCTCTTCGAGTGCTGCCGCCCATGATCCCGATCGACCAGTGCGTCGAGCGCCTCCGCGCGGGCACGGCAAGCGCTCCACCCGTGCCGGCCGCGGGAAGGTCGTGCCGCAACGCCTCGAGCTCGCCACGCGTCCGCGATCCGTAAGCCGCCTCGATCCGGTCGGTGAACTCGTCGACGGTCAGCCGCCCCTCGACCATGTCCTGCCGGAGCTGTGAGACGAGCAGGTCGCGCTCGGCGTCGGAGGCGCGGACGGAGATTTCGTCCATCGCCTCATTGTCGCTCATCGCAACTCGATCTTGTACTTGCTCTCGACTTCGGCGGCGAGCTCCTCGACCGAGGCCATGCCGACCTGCATCGCGGCGGCGAACGGCGAGGCCCTGCCGTCGCCGAGCGCGCGCTCGAGCTTCATCGTCGCCGTTCCGACGCGATCGAGATACGCGGGCGAGGCGATGCGGGGTGGGGCGGAGAGCGTCGACTCCAGCTCGAGCGCCGCTTCCTCGGCCGCCTCGATTCCGTCGGGATTCTCGGTCAATCGAAGCGTGAGGAGCTGAGCGCGAAGCTCTTCGAGCTCTCCGCCCGCCGCGGTCTCCTCGGCCAGCTCGCACACGGCCGCGATCGACACGGCTTCGCGAATCCGCGCACGATCCTCGACGGGCGCTCCTTCTCCGTCGACGACGAGCCAGCTTCGCTCCTCCTCACGGGCGAAGGCACAGACGTACAGCCGCTCTCCGGAGGCCGGCTCCGCAGCAAGCACCCCGACGAGCTCCTCTCCCTCGTCCGCGAAGAGTCCGACCGCAGCGGCGATGCTCTCCAGCTCCTCGGCCAGAGCCACGCGGCAAGCATAGACTCGGGCGGATGGCCGTCTCGGCGCGGAGCCTCTTCGCCCCGCTCGGGCCGACGTACGACCGTTACGCGGCTCTGCTCTCCTTCGGCCAGGATCCCCGCTGGCGCCGCTTCCTCGTCTCCCGCATCGTCGCGGGGCCCGGCGACCGGGTGCTCGACGTGGCCACGGGAACGGGAGCCGTTGCCCGCGAGCTGATCCGCCGTCACGGCTGCACGGTCGTCGGCCTCGACCAGAGCCCCGAGATGCTTGCGGAAGCCCGTCGGCGGCTCGGCGAGGACGTCGAGCTCGTCGAGGGACGCGCGGAGGACATGCCGTTCGCGGACGCGTCCTTCGACGCCCTCACCTTCACCTACCTGCTGCGCTACGTGGACGACCCCGCCGCGACTCTGAAGGAGCTGGGGCGCGTCGTCCGTCTCGGCGGAACGATCGCCTCGCTCGAGTTCGCGGTCCCGCGCGGGCTGTGGCGACCGCCGTGGGAGCTGTACGTGCGGCTCGGCCTTCCCGCCGCAGGCCGCGTCCTCTCGCCCGGCTGGCACGAGGTCGGGCGCTTCCTCGGCCCGAGCATTCGCGGCTTCTGCGCGCGTTATCCCCTCGCACGTGTGTTGGAGCTGTGGCGCGAGGCGGGCATCGAGGACGTGCAGGCGCGAAGGCTGTCGCTCGGCGGGGGAGTGGTGATCTGGGGGCGGCGCACCTGAGAAGCGCGTGGTACTCGCTCCGCCCGGGAGGCTGGCGCGACTACGTCACGCTGCTTCATCCGCCGTACACCGCGTGGCACCTCTCGTACGTCGCAATCGGTGCGGCGCTCGCTCCGCGGTGGCGGCCCGACCGGATGGGCTGGACGGTGCTCGCGTTCGGCCTCGCGCTCGGCATCGGCGCGCATGCCCTCGACGAGCTGCGGGGCCGACCGCTTGCGACGCGGATCCCCGATCGTGGGCTCTGGGCACTCGGGGTGCTCTCGATCGGCGGCGCGGTCGGGATCGGCGTCGTGACCGCGTACCGCTGGACGCCGTGGCTGTATCCCGCCGTCGCGGTGGGCGGCTTCCTCGTCGTCGCATACAACCTGGAGCTCTTCGGCGGGCGGTTCCACGGCGACCTGTGGTTCGCCCTCGGCTGGGGTGCCTTCCCGCTGCTCACGGCGTACCTCGCGTGCGCGGAGCGGCTGGATGCGAGCGCGCTGGTCGCGGCGGTCTTCGCGGCTCTGCTCAGCCATGCGCAGCGCCGGCTGTCGACGCCGGTTCGCGAGCTGCGGCGGCGGGCGGAGGACGTTCCCGTCGCGGTCCGAGCGGCGGCGATCGAGCCGGTGGAGTCCGCGCTGCGCCTGCTCTCCGCCGCCACCGTGGCGCTCGCCGTGGCGCTCGTGCTCGCCCGCTGGACCTGACCCCCGTACGATCTGGGGCGAGATGAG
>JAWVDL010000107.1:0-6373 GCA_033857355.1 Gaiellaceae bacterium
TTGAACGATTACATCAGGGAGTACCTCGGCGAGGAGTTCAGCGCCAAGGACTTCCGCACCTGGGGAGGCACGATACTGGCCGCGATCGCGCTTGCCGAGCGCGGTGTTTCGGAGTCGGAAACCGAGACGAAGCGCAACGTGGCCGCCGTGATGAGGAATGTGGCGGAACGGCTCGGAAATACACCCGCTGTCACCCGCGCGTCGTACGTGAGTCCCGCAGTCGTCGAGCAGTATCTCGACGGGCGGACGATCGAGGATTTCCGGCCTCGCTATTTGCGGATCGTGACCGCGCGGGATATCGGCCTCGACCTCGAGGAGCAAGCGCTCTTGAGTCTGCTGCGCTCGTGGCGAATCCGCCGTGCGCGCGCGGCTGCCTAGTTACGTCCGTTTCATTGCGGTAGGGTGAGCCGCTCATTCAGGTATCTCAAGGAGGAATCTTGGCTCGAAAGACAGTGCTCGTCTGCGACAGCTGTGGCACGGAAGTCGGAGACAACAAAGGCGCGACGATGCGCATGACATTCACCGACGCGCGACGTGGCGCGAAGCAGGCGGACCTCTGCGACGACTGCGCGGGCAAGATGCCCGGCCACGCGGCGGCGCGACGCGGCCGCCGGCCGAAGTCGGCGACGGTTTCCGCCTAACCGAAGCTTGCTCTCGAAGCGGCGGGGCGGAGCAATGCCGCCCCGCCGATCCTTCGTCCTGACGACACTCCGCGGGTTCGCCCTGCGGCCGCGGCTCGTTCGCGCCGTTCCGAAGCCCGTGCGCTGGACGCTACGACGCGCAGTCGTCGGCGCGCCGGTGCGCCGTCACGTCGCGGGTTGCAGCGCCGTGACGTTCGTAGCGGTCACCGGCTCGCTCGGCAAGACCACGACGAAGGATCTGATCGCCGCGGCGCTCGCGACCGTAGGCCGGACGAGCAAGACGCCGGGAACCGAGAATGGCCTCGACGGCGTGCCTTCGACGCTCATGAGCGTGCGACCGGACGACCGATTCGCGGTCGTCGAGGCGGGCATCGGCGACCAGCCGGGCGAGATGCGCTGGCTGGCGGGTCTGTTCGAGCCGGACGTGGCTGTCCTGACCATGCTCGCGAGCGACCACGTGATCGCGTACGGGACGGTCGAGGCGGTCGCCCGCGAGAAGCGCGCGCTGCTCGAGCGGGTGCCCGCGCAGGGGACGGTCGTGGTGGACGCCGACGACCCGCTGACCCGGGCCACCGTCGAGGGACTGCGCGCGACGGTGGTGCGTACCGGCTCGCGCGACGATGCCGACGTCCGGCTCGTGGCCGCGCACCTGGTGTGGCCCGACGGACTCGATGTGACGCTCGACGCTTTCGGCGGGCGGCTGAGCGGGCGGGTCGGCTTGCACGCGCTCCACCTCGCACCGCTCGTCCCGCTTGCGGTCGCGGCGGCTGCAGCGTGCGGTGTGCCGCCCCCGCGCACGCTGGCCGCGATCGCAGACTTCATCCCGCAGGACGGCCGCATGAGCCCGGTCACCGGGCCGAATGGAGCCATGCTCCTCGCGGACGACTACAAGAGCCGGCCGAACAGCGTGCTCGCCGCAATCCGGGCGCTCGGCGCGACTACCGCAGCGCGGCGGGTCGCAGTGCTCGGACGGATCCAGAACGAGCCGCAGACCGTGGAGACCTACCGCGCGCCCGCACGCCTGCTCCGTGAGCATGCAGACGTCCTCGTCACCGTCGGCGAGTGCGCCGAGCCCTACCGCGAGCTGCTTGCCGGTACGGCTCTCGGCGCGACGCAGGTTTCGCTCGACCGCGCGTCCGAGGTCGCCGAGTGGCTGGTCCGCGAGCTGCGGCCGGGCGACGTCGCGCTCCTGCATGCCGACTCGAGCCAGCACCTTGCCCGGGCGCGTCTGCGCCTCGCCGGCGTGGATGTGCGCTGCGACGTGCGGCGCTGCAAGCTGCGTTGGCCCTGCGACACGTGCACGTTCCTCGGCACGGATGGGCCGCCCGCGCCGCTCGTCGACGCCGCCTGACGCCCTTTCGCGCACGTTCCGGGTTTCTCCGAGACGCGCGCACGGAGCCGTCCAACCCGCGCTCTATCCTGGGTGGGTGGGTCTGAGATTGCTGGCTGGCCCGGCGAATGCCGGGAAGGTGGAGCTCTTGCTCGACCGCTATCTCGACGTCCTCGACCGGTCGCCTGTTCTCATCGTGCCGAACCGGGCGGACGTCAACCGCATCGAGCTCGAGCTCGTGCGGCGCCGGCCCGCGCTGCTGGCTGGCGAGATCGGGACGTTCGACGACGTCTTCCGCCGGATCGCGCGCTCCTCGCCCGGTGCCCGTCCGGTCGCGACGGAGGTCCAGCGGCTCTTCCTCGTCCGCCGCGCGATCGCGAGCGCCTCGCTGAACGGCCTCTCGCGGTCTGCGCGCTTCGGCGGGTTTGCCGACGCGCTGCTTTCCGCCGTCTCCGAGCTCGAGTCGGGACTCGTCGATCCCGCCGAGCTCGACGGCGACCTGGGAGGGCTCTACGCCGCGTATCGCACGGAGCTCGACCGTCTGGAGCTCTGGGACGCCGATCTGCTGCGCCGTCACGCCGCCGAGCGGCTCGCGAGCGATCTCGACGCCTGGCACGGCGAGCCCGTCTTCGCGTATGGATTCGAGGATCTGACCGGAGCCGAGTGGTCGCTGCTCGAGGCGCTCGCCGCGCGTGCCGAGGTGACCGTCTCGCTTCCGTACGAGCCCGGTCGGCCTGCCTTCGCCTCGCTCGCACGCACCGCCCAAGATCTGGCCGGGCTCGCGAACGGCGCCGTCGAGGAGCTGCCTCCGAAGTGGTCCGATTACGCCCATCCCGCGATCGCGCACGTCGAGCGGCACCTGTTCAGCGACGCACCCGCAGCCGTGGCGCCGCCGATCGAGGGTGCGATCCGCTTCTTCGAGGGCGCGGGTGCGCGCGGAGCGCTCGAGCTGGTGACCGAGGAGGTCGCCGCTCTGCTGCGCGGCGGGATGGATCCGGAGCAGATCGGAATCGTCTGTCCCTCGCTCGACCGGCTGCGCGCACCTCTGGAGACCGCGTTCGGGACGCTCGGACTGCCGTTCGCGTTCGAGGGCTACGGCAAGCTCGGCCAGACGCCCTTCGGGCGCGCCCTGCTCGCGCTGCTCCGGTTTGCGTGGCTCGGCGGCGGCCGCTCCGACGTCTTCTCGTTCCTGCGCAGTCCGTACTCGGGCATTCCGCGTCCCGGTGTCGACTTCGTGGAAGGCCGGCTGCGCGGCCGAGCCGTGCACACGCCCGAGCGGATCGTCGAGGAGTTCGCGCACCTTCGCGGGGCGCCGATCCCACACTTCGACGCGCTGCAGGGCGCCCCTGACCCCGTCGCGGCGCTGCGCGAGCTGGTTCCGGCGATGCTCCGCGCTGCTTACGGGCTCGAGGCGCCGCCGGTCGGAGAGTCTTCTCGGGCCGACCTGCGGGCGGCCGCGGCTCTGGAACGGGCGCTCGAGGAGCTCGACGCCTGGCGGCGGCGCGGGGAGGACCTATCCCGCGAGGACGTGTTCGGCGCTCTGGAGCGCACCGAGGTGCGGCTGGCCGGCGCCGCCGAAGGACGCGTCACCGTCACCGACGTCCTGCGGGCGCGTACGCGACGGTTCCGCGCGGTCTTCGTGCTCGGGCTCGAGGAGGGCTCCTTCCCGCGTCGTGGGCGCGAGACGCCGTTTCTCGACGACGACCGGCGTCGCGAGCTGGCCGAAAGGCGCGGCGCTCGGTTGTTGCGGCCGGACAGCGTCAGCCGTGACCGCTACCTCTTCTACACGGCCTGCACTCGCGCCACCGAGCGGCTCTATCTCGTCCGCGAGGCGGCCGGCGACGACGGCAGCCCGCGTGAGGCGAGCCCGTTCTGGGACGAGCTCGAGTCCTTGTTCCCGGAGGACGACGTCGTGCGGTGGACGCGCCGTCGGCCGCTGTCCACGCTCACCTGGCCGCTCGAGACCGCACCATCCGAGCGCGAGCGGCTGCGCGGGCTCGCCGCACTCGCCGCCGTCGACCGCGACGACGCCGAGCACGTCGCGCGCGCCTACGCCTGGGACCGGCGCCTGCAGCGCGCGCTCCGCGCCTTCGACCGGAAGACACGACTGACACATCCGCTCGTGCTCGAACGGCTCGCCCAGCGCACGACCTTCAACGTGACCGAGCTCGAGCGCTTCGCCGACTGCTCGTCCGCGTGGTTCGTCGAGCGCTTCCTCGATCCGAAGACGATCGACGCCGACGTCGACGCGAAGCTCCGCGGCAGCGTCGCGCATACGGCCCTGCACCGCTTCTTCGCCGGCCTGCCGAAGGAGGTCGGGACCGAGGGCGTGCAGGCCGAGCGGGTCGACGACTCGGTGCGGTTCATGCGCAAGTGCCTGGACCACGCGCTCTCCGGGGTACGCATGGAGATGACCGAGATGCAGCGCCGCGAGCTCGACCAGTCGCTGTGGCGCGACCTCGAGGCGCTCGTCCGCGAGGAGGCGCAGGACGACCGGCCGCTCGTGCCGCGCCGCTTCGAGGTGCTGTTCGGCTCCGATCGCGCGCCTCAAGAGCTGCAGCGCGGGCTCGAGATCGACGGGATCAAGCTCTCGGGGAAGATCGACCGCATCGACGTCGATCCCTTCAGCGCGCGGGGCATCGTGCAGGACTACAAGTCGGGCAAGCACGCCCACTCGGCACGCGAGATCGAGACCGAGCTGCGTCTTCAGATCCCGCTGTACATGCTCGTCCTGCGCGATCTCGTGGGGATCGAGCCGCTGGGCGGCGTTTACCGGCCTTTGGCGGGTGAGCGCCGGGCGCGCGGGCTGCTGCGTGCGGCTGACGGCGAGACGCTGCCGGGCTACGTCAAGACGGACTACCTCGACGAGGACGCGTTCTGGGAGCAGGTAGAGGGCGCGAAGGTGAAGGCCGGCGAGCTCGCAGAGCGGATCCGTGCCGGCGACGTCCGCCACGACCCGAAGGGCGGCGAGTGCCCGAGCTGGTGCTCGCTGTGGCGCGTGTGCCGGATCAAGCGCGCATGACGCAGCAGCTCAATCCCGAGCAGATCGCCGCGGTCGGGGCGCGGGGAGAGGTCTTCGTCTCCGCGGGCGCGGGCACCGGCAAGACGTCCGTCCTCGTCGAGCGGTTCGTTCGCGCGGTCTGCGACGACGGGCTCGACGTCGACTCGCTGCTGGTAATCACCTACACGCGCAAGGCGGCCGCGGAGCTTCGTTCCCGCATCCGCGCGGCGCTGCACGAGCGCGGGCGGCCCGATCTCGCCCGCGAGCTCGACGGTGCCTGGATCTCGACCATCCACGGCTTCTGCTTGCGCCTCCTGAAGGCGCATCCGTTCGCCGCGGGCCTCGATCCCCGCTTCCGCGAGCTCGACGACGCGCAGGGGATGGTGATCCGCAAGGAGGCTTTCGATGCCGCGCTCGCTGAGTTCTGCGCCGGCGACGACCCAGCCCGGCTGCAGCTGCTCGCGACGTACGGAACGGCAGGGCTGCGGCGGATGCTCATCGGGATCTACGAGACGCTGCGGTCGGCCGGCCGCGCGCTCGTGCTCGAGCTGGGGGAGCGCCCCGAGCTCGCGGAGAGCGTGGCCGCGCTCGACGACGCTGCGCGCTGCCTGGTCGACGACACTGCCGCGACCGACGCCCAGCGAGCCTCGGCAGCGGGCGTGCTGCCGCTCCTCGACGATCCGCGCGCCGACCGGCTGATCGATCTCGGCCCCTTCCGCGCGCGCGGAGAGCGCGCAGCCTCGTACGAGGAGGCGCGCCGCGGTGTCGAGCAGGCGGCGCTCGATCAAACGGCCGCCCGCGACCGCGACCTGCTGCAGGAGCTCCTCGACGGCTTCGCGCTCGCGTACGCAGCCGCGAAGGAGCGCGAGTCGGCGCTCGACTTCGAGGATCTGCAGCTCGCCGCCCGCGACCTCCTACGCGATCGGCCCGAGATCCGCGAGCGCGAGGCGCTGCGCTTCCGCTCCGTGATGGTCGACGAGTTCCAGGACACGAACCGCCTCCAGACTGAGCTGGTCGACCTGCTGACGGAGGGATTCGACGACCGCGACATCTTTTTCGTGGGGGACGAGTTCCAGTCGATCTACGGGTTCCGCCACGCGGACGTCCAGGTCTTCCGCGAGCGGCGAGAGCGCGCCGGCGGCGGTCTGGCGTTAACGCAGAACTATCGCTCTCGGGCCGAAGTGCTCGCCGCTGTCAACCATCTCTTCGAGGCCGACTTCGGCGACGGCTTCCAGCCGCTCCACGCCTCCGGCGAGTTCCCCGACCCCGTCTTCGGGCAGCCGGTCGAGCTGCTCGTCACCGACAAGTCCTCCTTCGAGGGGAGCGGCGAGCACTGGCGCCGAGGCGAGGCGCGGGCGATCGCGCGGCGGGTGCGGGAGCTCGTCGACGCCGGTGCCGCGA
>JAWVDL010000108.1:0-22056 GCA_033857355.1 Gaiellaceae bacterium
CTCGAGCATGGGCAGACCGGGCTCTCCACGGCCTTCGACATGCCGACGCTCATGGGCTACGACTCGGACCACGAGCGCTCGCTCGGCGAGGTGGGCCGCGAGGGCGTGGCGATCGACTCGCTCGACGACATGGAGACGCTCTTCGACGGCATTCCTCTCGGCGACGTCTCGACCTCGATGACGATCAACTCGCCGGCGGCGATCCTGCTCGCGTTCTACCTCTGCGTGGGCGAGGAGCAGGGCGTTCCGCGCGAGCGTCTCCGCGGGACGATCCAGACCGACATCCTCAAGGAGTACATCGCGCAGAAGGAGTACATCTTCCCGCCCGAGCCGTCGATGCGGCTCGTCACGGACATGGTCGAGTTCTGCGCCCGGGAGATGCCGCTCTGGCATCCGATCTCGATCTCCGGCTACCACATCCGCGAGGCCGGGTCGACCGCGGCACAGGAGCTCGCGTTCACGCTCGCCGACGGCTTCACCTACGTCGAGTGGGGAGTCGAGCGAGGCCTCGACGTCGACGAGTTCGCGCCCCGTCTCTCCTTCTTCTTCAACGCGCACCTCGACTTCTTCGAGGAGATCGCCAAGTACCGCGCGGCCCGCCGCATCTGGGCGCGCGAGCTACGCGAGCGCTTCGGCGCCAAGAACCCGCGCTCCTGGCTGATGCGGTTCCACACGCAGACCGCGGGCGTCTCGCTTACTGCTCAGCAGCCCGAGGTGAACATCGTCCGCACGGCGCTCGAGGCCCTCGGCGCGGTGCTCGGCGGGACCCAGTCGCTGCACACGAACTCCTTCGACGAGGCGCTCGCCCTCCCGACGGAGGACGCCGTCCGGCTCGCGCTCCGGACGCAACAGGTGATCGCGCACGAGACGGGCGTCGTGAACGCCATCGACCCGCTCGGCGGCTCCTACCATGTCGAGGATCTGACGAACCGGATCGAGGCCGAGGCGTACGACTACTTCCACCGGATCGAGAAGCTCGGCGGAGTCATCGAGGCGATCAAGCAGAACTTCTTCCAGCGCGAGATCGCCGAGGCGTCGTTCCGCTACCAGTCGGAGGTCGAGGCCAAGCAGCGCATCGTGGTCGGCGTCAACCGCTACGAGCTCGAGGACGAGCCCGAGCTCGAGCTCCATCGCATCGACCCGACCCTCGAAGGGAAGCAGATCGAGCGCGTCCAGGCGCTGCGGGCGCGGCGCGACTCGGCGGCGGCCGAGCGCGAGCTCGCGCGCCTGAAGGACTCCGCCGGGCGCGACGACGTGAATCTCATGCCGGTCCTGGTCGACGCGGCGCGCGCCCACGTCACGATGGGCGAGATGTGCGATGCACTGCGCACGGTGTGGGGCGTGTGGCGCGAGACGCCGGTCTTCTAGCGCTCTAACCAAGAGGTGCAAGTCGCGTCTAAGCTCGAAGCTATGAGCGCGACGCCCGCTGCCCTCAAATCCGCGCGCCGGATGCGGAGGCTCTTTCCGTGGCTCTCCGGGCTGATCCTCGTCGCCGGGATCGTCGCCTTCACGATCGCGTACTTCGGGACGAACACGGCGAAGCCGCTCCCTTCCGTGGCGACTCCGACCCGGCCGGTCCAGGTCGTGAAGCCCGAGAAGGGCGTGCCCGCGCCGAAGGAGGCGAAGCTCGTCGCAGCGAAGTTCATCCTGACCGCCGTCCAGCGGAAGCATCTCGACCGCGCTCTGCCGCTCGTCACGGGCTCGATCCGCCAGGGCATGACGCGCAAGGAGTGGATGACGGGGAACATTCCGGTCGTCCCCTGGCTCGGTCGGATCGGCCTGACTCCGCTCAAGGTCGACTACTCGCATCCCCGCGAGGTCGAGTTCACCGTCGCGATCCTCCCGGCGAAAGGCGAGAAGACGAAGGCCGACTACTTCGTGATCGTGCTGAAGAAGGTCGGCTCGGGGCAGCGTGCCCGGTGGCTCGTCGACCAATGGGTGCCCCGCGACGCGCCCCCGATCCCCGCCAATCCGGTCGGCTGATCCGGGCTCGCCCGTGCGCCCTCGACTGCCGTCGGTCACGTGAAGGGGTTGCTGGCCTCGCCACGACGTCGCAGGCGCGCCGCCAAGCTCGCCGTCGTCCTCGCGATCGCGGTCACGTTCACCATCCTCGGCGTCTTCTATTCGAACACCTCGCCGACCCGCCACTCGGCCCCGTTCACCGATGAGCCCGTCCAGACGGTCGCGCCGCTCCCGACGTCCGTCAAGTTCACCCCACGGGACCGCAAGGAGGTGAGCGCGGCCGCGGACCGCTTCATCGCGACGGCCGTCTTCCGCCGTCACCTCGACGACTCTTACGATCTTGTCGTGCCCGAGTTTCGTCAAGGCCTGACGCGGGCGCAGTGGGACACCGGGAGCATCCCCGTCATGCCCTTCCCGGCGAGGGATGTCGCGCTGACGCGCTGGACGCTCGACTACTCCTACCGCGACCGGGTCGGGCTGAAGGTCGCCTTCCTGCCCAAGCCGACGGCCAAGGTCGGCGGGATCGTGTACGCGATCGAGCTGAAGAAATTCGGAACGCAGCAACACCACCGCTGGCTGGTCAGCTACTGGTCCGCTTCCGGTGGCACGATCCTCTCGAACAAGCAGCGGGCGGCGGCTGCAGGACCGCCGCAGCCGCCCCTGAAGCCGAAGCTCGGCGCCGGCTGGATCCTCGTGCCTGTCATCGGCATCCTCGGGCTGATCCTGCTCGTTCCGACCACATTGGGTCTTCGCGGCTGGCGCGCACGCAGACGCGTCCAGAGCACGCACGCGGCGCGTTCCTCATGACTCCTTCGCGGCGCTAACTTCTAGCGTCGTTTACAGTCTCAGTGGGCGCGGGATGATGCGCGTGCCCGCCCGTTCATGACGACCCACCAGGACAAACACTCCCCCGAGATCCTCTCTTCAGGAGCAGGGCTTGCGGCGGCGGTGGCCATCGAGTCCGGAGTGGACATCGGCGAGTTCGAGCCGGTCCGCGCGCGCGGGTATTGGGAGCAGGTCTGGCTCCGCTTCAAGCGCGACAAGGTCGCGATCGGAGGCGGCGTCTTCATCATCTTGCTGTTCCTCGTCTCGTTCGTCGGGGGACCGGTCGCGGCCCACCTGCTCGGCCACGGACCCACCGATCTCTTCGCCGGGGGCCTCAACAAGCAGCTCCTGCCCGTCAGTCCGTGGACGCGCGTCTCAACGCTTCCGTACCCGGGTGCCGTCGGCCACTTCGGGACGACGCTCTTCGTGCTCGGCGGAGCCGACCAGCTCGGTCGCGACGAATTCCTGCGCCTGTTGTACGGCGGTCAGGTGTCGCTCGAGGTCGCGCTCGGCGCGACGATCCTCAGCATGATCGTCGGCGTGGTCATGGGCGCGATCGCCGGCTACCACGGCGGCTGGATCGACACTGTCGTCTCCCGCATCACCGAGATCGTGATGGCGTTCCCGATCCTCCTCTTCATCATCGCGCTCGCGAGCACGGTCGGCCAGCGGCTCAACGGAATCACGCTCGGCTTCCTCGGCAAGGGCGTGCTCACGCTCGTCCTCGTGCTCGGTTTCTTCGGCTGGTTCTATCCGGCGCGGATCGTGCGCGCACAGGTCCTGTCGCTCCGGGAGAAGGAGTTCATCGAAGCCGCGCGGATGGTCGGGGCAAGCGACGGCCGCATCGTGCGCTCGCACCTGCTGCCGCACCTCGTTCCCGCGATGATCGTCCTCGCGACGATCGGGGTAGCGCAGAACATCCTCGCGGAGGCGGGTCTCTCGTTCCTCGGGATCGGGATCCAGGAGCCCACGCCGAGCTGGGGCTACCTGCTCTCGCTCGCGCCGCAGTACTACCTCACCCAACCGTGGCTGATGGTCTGGCCGGGTGTGGCGATCCTGATCACCACACTCTCCTTCAATCTGCTCGGCGACGGACTGCGTGACGCCTTCGATCCGCGCGCGACCCGTTAGTCTCTGCGCGCTCGGATCGAGCTAACTAATCCCGGGGCGGCACGTCTCAGCGCTTCGAGAATGCATTCCATGCACTCGGCCGGCGGGGCGTCCCCGCCGGTTTTCAACTTGGGAAGGAGTCCCATGCGTAGAAAGCTCTGGTTCTCGGCCTTCATGGCCGCGCTTGGAGCGAGCTTGCTCGTGGCCGCATCGTTTGCGAACGCGGCTTCCACGAGCAGTGCTGCCAAGAGGGGCGGCACGATGCGGTTGAACATGTCGGCCACCGACGTCGACTTCACGGATCCGTCGCTCGCCTACGGCACGATCTCCTGGCAGATCGAGTATGCGACAGCCCTGAAGCTCGTCAACTATCCGGACAAGGCTCCGCCTGCCGGAGGTCGTCTGCAGCCGGAAGCTGCTGTCGGCATGCCGATCGTGTCGAACAACGGTAAGCAGTACAAGTTCACGATCAAGAAGGGCCTCAAGCTCTCGAACGGCGAGACGGTCACTGCCAAGAACTTCCAGAAGTCCATCTTCCGGGCTCTGACGAAGTCGATGCAGTCCCCCGCTGCCACGTTCATCCAGAACATCGTGGGTGCGCAGGCCATGATCGACGGCAAGGCGAACAGCGCTGCCGGGGTCGTCGCCAAGGGCAACACGCTGACGATCAAGCTGACCCAGCCCGACGGCGGTCTGCTGTCGAAGCTCGGGATGCCGTTCTTCCAGGCCCTCTCGCTGGGAATGAAGAACGACCCGAAGGGCATCGACTCCTACCCGTCGGGTGGGCCGTACGTGATCTCGAGCCGGATCCCGAACCGCCGGATCGTGCTCACG
Organism: Gaiellaceae bacterium; assembly: GCA_033857355.1. Lineage (GTDB taxonomy): Bacteria > Actinomycetota > Thermoleophilia > Gaiellales > Gaiellaceae > UBA5186. Next base: position 4,732 of record JAWVDL010000108.1, read on the forward strand.
CGGAACAAGTTCTACAAGGGTAAGCGTCCGGCGAACGTCGACACGTTCGACATCACCGTGAACACGAACCTCGACCAGAGCCTGCTCCAGGTGAAGTCGAACCAGATCGATTACGACATGGGCGGACTGCCCCCGACCGCGCACGCGGGCCTCGCGTCGCAGTACGGCACCAACAAGGGGCAGTACCAGGTTCACCCGCTCGTCGAGACCGACTACGTCGCCCTGAACACGTCGAGGCCGTCCTTCGGGACCGCCGCGACGCGCAAGGCGGCGAACTTCGCGATCGACCGGCCGGCGATGCTCCGCGTCCGCGGCGCGTTCGCCGGGAAGCGAACCGACCAGATTCTGCCTCCGGGCATGGGTGGGTTCAAGGATGTGAAGGCCTATCCGCTCGCGGGCGCCAACTACGCGAAGGCAAAGGCCCTCGCCGGCTCGAAGTGCGGGAGCATCCGTCTCGACTCGACCACGTCGGCAACCGGCCAGGCTCTGGCTCAGGTCCTGAAGTACAACCTGACCCAGATGGGCTGTGACGTGAACGTGAAGCTGTTCCAGGGCTTCCAGCTCTACGTCGCCGACGGCACGAAGGGCGAGCCCTTCGACGCAGCGATCGCCGGCTGGAACCAGGACTATCCGGATCCGTACGACTTCCTGGACATCCTGCTGAACGGCAACAACATCCACGCCGACAACAACAACAACCTCGCGTATTTCAACAGCGCGGGCGTGAACAAGCTGCTCGATCAGGCGAACCGCAAGGTCGGCCCCGCCCGCTACCGGGCGTACGGCAACCTGGACGTCTCGATCACCAAGAACTACGCACCGTGGGCGGCGTACGACAACCGCAACGAGCGTGAGTTCGTAGCGAAGCGAGTTGGTGGCTACCTCTTCCAGCCCGCGAACGCGAGCGCCGACCTCAACACCTTCTTCGTCAAGTAGGAATGAGCCGGAGCTCCACCAGGTAGGAAACGAGGCGCCGGCGGGTCACCCGTCGGCGCCTCGTTCGTTTCACAGAGGAACCAGTCCGTTACAGTTTCCGCCCCACCGAGCACTACGAGGAGTGACTGATGGTCCGGTATCTCATCCGCAGGCTGATTTGGGCGGTCGTCCTCTTTTTCGCGGTCACCGTCGTCAGCTACATCCTCTTCTTCATCATCCCGGCCAATCCGGCCAAGCAGGCTTGCGGCCAGGCGTGCTCGCAGGCGGACGTGCAACGCGTCGCCCACAACCTGGGCACCGATCGGCCGATCTACTACCAGTACTACAGGTTCGTCAAGAACCTCGTCTGGGACCAGTCGCTCGGGTTCTCGTACTTCACGCGCCAGTCCGTGAACGGGATCGTCGGCAACGCCGCGCCCGTGACCGCCTCGCTCGTCTTCGGAGGCGTGATCCTCTGGATGCTGATCGCCATCCCGATCGGCGTGCTCTCGGCGCTGCGACCGCGTTCGCTCCTGGACCGGGTCTCGATGACCTTCGTGCTCATCGGGATCTCCGCGCACCCGATCTGGATCGGGCTGATCTTCGCGTACGTCTTCGGATTCAGGCTGCACTTGACGCCCATCACGGGGTACTGCGACTTCATCAACCCGTCGACGGACTGCGGTGGACCCGTGCAGTGGGCCTACCACATGCTGCTGCCCTGGCTGACGTTCGCCATCCTCTTCGCGGCGCTCTATGTGCGGATGATCCGCGCGAACACGCTCGACACGATGAACGAGGACTACGTGCGCACCGCCCGCGCGAAGGGTGCGCCCGAGTGGCTCGTCCTCCGCTCCCACATCCTCCGGAACGCAATGCTCCCGGTCGTGACGATGCTCGGGATGGACATCGGGCTCGCACTCGGCGGAGCGGTGTTCACCGAGACCGTCTACAGCCTGCCGGGCCTCGGGAAGACCGCTGTCGGCGCGCTGAACAACTACGACATTCCCACGGTCCAGGGGGTGATCGTGTTCGCGACGATCGCGATCATCATCTTCAACCTCGCCGTCGACCTGATCTACGCCTGGGTCGACCCGAGAATCCGGCTGGCGTAGGCTAAGCGCGGGCGATGGCACTCCTCGAGGTCCGGGACCTCAAGACACACTTCCGCACCGACGACGGCATCGTGAAGGCCGTCGACGGCGTCAGCTTCTCGGTCGAGAAAGGGAAGACGCTCGGGATCGTCGGCGAGTCGGGCTCGGGCAAGAGCGTGACCTGTCTCTCGATCATGGGCTTGAACCCGAAGCGGAACACGATCTCGAGCGGCGAGGCGATCTTCAACGGCAAGAACCTGCTCACGATGGGCTCGAACGAGCTCCGCGACATCCGCGGCAACGATCTCGCGATGATCTTCCAGGATCCGATGACGTCGCTGAACCCGGTCCACCGGATCGGGCACCAGCTCGTCGAGGCGGTCCAGCTCCACCGCGACGTCTCGAAGAAGCAGGCTCGTGCGCGGGCGCTCGACCTCCTCAAGGCGGTCGGGATCCCCCGAGCCGAGCGGCGGATCGACGACTACCCGCACCAGTTCTCGGGCGGAATGCGCCAGCGCGTGATGATCGCGATGGCGCTCGTCAACGACCCGGACCTGCTGATCGCCGACGAGCCCACGACCGCGCTCGACGTGACGACGCAGGCGCAGATCCTGAAGCTGATGACCACCCTCCAACGCGAGGTGGACAGCGCGATCATCATGATCACCCACGACCTCGGGGTGATCGCCGAGATCGCCGACGACGTGGTCGTCATGTACGCCGCCCGGGTCGCCGAGCAGGGGCCCGTGAACGCGCTCTTCAAGCGCCCTCAGCATCCGTACACCTGGGGTCTGCTCGGCTCGCTGCCGCGCCTCGACGCCGACGTCGAGCGGCTCGTCCAGATCCAGGGGCAGCCTCCGTCGCTGCTGAACCCACCGCGCGGCTGCCGCTTCCATCCGCGCTGCCCGTACGTGATGAGCATCTGCACGACCGAGGAGCCGCGGTTGCTGCCGGCCGGGGACGACCCCAACCACCTGCAGGCGTGCCACCTCGACCAGGCGACGAAGGACCGCGAGGCGGCCAAGCTTCTGGCGGGGACGATGGCGGAGGCGTCCTAGTGGCCGTTTCGTCGACGGAGGCGCCCGTCCAGTCTCCCGGCGTCGACCAGAACGGCCTGCTCGTCGTCGAGAACCTGAAGAAGCACTTCCCGATCACGCGGGGGATCATCTTCCAGCGGGAGATCGCGGCAGTGAAGGCGGTCGACGGGGTCAGCTTCAGCGTCAAGCAGGGCGAGACGCTCGGGGTCGTCGGCGAGTCCGGCTGCGGCAAGTCGACGATGGCCCGCTGCATCATGCGCTTGCTGGACCCGACCGCCGGTCGAATCACGTTCGACGGCCAGGACATCACGAATCTCTCGAGGGCGGAGATGCGGCCCTTCCGCCGCGAGCTGATGATGATCTTCCAGGATCCGTATGCCTCGCTGAATCCGCGCAAGCGCGTGGGCTTCATCGTCTCGGAGGCCCTCGAGGTCCACAAGATGGGCACCGAGGCCGAGAACAAGCGCCGCGTTCAGGAGCTGCTCGACGTCGTCGGCCTGAACCCGGAGCATTACAACCGTTTCCCCCACGAGTTCTCCGGGGGCCAGCGGCAGCGGATCGGGATCGCCCGCGCGCTTGCCGTCAACCCGAAGCTGATCGTCTGCGACGAGCCCGTTTCGGCACTCGACGTGTCGGTCCAGGCGCAGATCCTGAACCTGCTCAAGGATCTCCAGAGCACCTTCGGGCTCACCTACATCTTCATCGCGCACGATCTGAACGTCGTCCGTCACATCTCCGACCGCGTGATGGTGATGTATCTCGGGCACGGCGTCGAGATCGCGCCGAAGTCCAAGCTGTACGCCGCCCCGAAGCATCCGTACACGGGCGCGCTGCTGTCCGCGGTGCCGGTGCCGGACCCGGAGGCCCGCGGCAAGAAGAAGGTCGTGCTCGAGGGGGATGTCCCGAACCCGATCAACCCGCCGAGCGCCTGCTGGTTCCACCCTCGCTGCCCGCGCTTCCAGGAAGGGCACTGCGACGTGGAGACGCCGCCGCTCTATTCGTTCTCCGAAGGCCAGTTCGCCGCCTGCCACTACCCGCTCGAAGGCTGGCCGCTCACCGAAGAGGAGATGCGGCGCCCGTCGAGCGGGCCGGTGAGCTGATCCGCTCTGCGCGCCGCGCTCCGCCGGTTCGCGATCCTCCTCGGCGCCACTGCCGGGATCACCTTTCTCGGCTCGGTCGCGCTCGGCCTCGCGCTGGGCGCGTCGTTCAGCCGCTCCGTCTCGGTCGGGTTCTACCTCGTGGGCTCGTTCCTGATGGTCTGTGGCTTCTTCGTCGGGAACCGCGGACCGGTGCGGCCCACGGGCGTCGGGCCGGCGCTTTTCGGTGCGAGGTTCATTCGCTGGGCGACGCCGCTCGAGCGCGAGGAGACGCTGAACGAGTCGGCGCTCTACGTGGTCGTCGGCTTCCTGCTCATCCTCCTCGGAGTCGTTGCCGATACCAACCACAGGTTGCTCTAGATTTGAGCAGTCCCAAGAGCTAACTATGGATGGGGTTCGTCGTCAGAGTCGTTATGAAGTTGGTGCCGCGCAACAACAGCTTTCTTTGCGAGCGGGGACGCGAGTGGGTCTCCCTGCGCCTGGACGGCGAGCTCTCGGAGCTCGCCCAGAAGATGCTCGACACGCATCTCGCGCGCTGCGCCGACTGCCACGCCTTTGAGCAGCAGGTCTCGGAGGTCGCGCGCCGGCTGCGAACCGCGCCCGTCGGGCAGCTAGAGCGCCCGATCGAGATCCCGCACCGCCGTCGGGGCATCCCCGTGCGAGTCTTGAGCATGGGTGCCGCAGCGGCGAGCGTCGCCGCGGCCGCCGTGGGCGTCGTCGGGTTCCTGAGCCTTCCTTCCTCGAGCTCGCTGCAGGCCGCACCGCTCATCGTCGCGGCCCAGCCTTCGAGCAACGACGATCTCCGCACGTTCCGCGAGATGCGGGCGGCCGGCCTGAAGCCGGTCGTGCTGCCCCCGCGGCGCGATCGCGGCCGTCAGCGGGCGTAGTCCATCCGGGCGAGTCGCGGGCCGTAGACTTCCCGCGATGGCGAAGAAGATCCGAGTCGTGATCGCGAAGCCCGGCCTCGACGGACACGATCGCGGCGCAAAGATCATCGCGCGGGCGCTCCGCGACGCGGGCATGGAGGTGATCTACACCGGACTGCACCAGACTCCGGAACAGATCGTCGAGACGGCGATCCAGGAGGACGCCGACGCCGTCGGGATCTCGATCCTCTCCGGCGCGCACATGACGCTCGTCCCGAAGATCGTGGACGGGCTGCGCGACAACGGGGCGGAGGACGTCCTGGTCGTCGTCGGCGGAACGATTCCCGCTCAGGATGCGCGGGAGCTGAAGGACGGCGGCGTCGCCGAGGTGTTCACGCCGGGCGCCCCCACCGGCGACATCGTCGACTTTCTGCGCGAGCGCGCCGCCGAGGCGGCGACCTGACCGTCTCCGTCTCGCGGGAGGGCGCGGTCGCGATCGTGACCGTCGACCGCCCGGATGCGATGAACGCGCTCGATCGTCCGACGCTCGAAGAGCTGCGCGACAGGCTGCGCGAGCTGGCCGAGGACACCGAAGCGCGCGTCGTGGTCCTGACCGGTGCGGGCGATCGCGCATTCGTGGCCGGCGCGGACATCAAGTACATGAGCGGTCTCGGCGTCGACGAGGCTCGTGCCTGGGGCGCGCTCGGGCACGAGGCGACGCGTCTGCTCGAGACGATGGCCAAGCCGACGATCGCGGCGATCAACGGCTTCGCGCTCGGAGGCGGCTGCGAGCTCGCGCTAGCGTGTGACCTGCGCTGCGCGTCGACCCGCGCCAAGCTCGGCCAACCGGAAGTCAACCTCGGGATCATCCCGGGCTGGGGCGGCACTCAGCGCCTGGCGCGCGTCGGGGGGATGGGGATCGCGAAGGACCTCGTCCTGACCGGTCGGGTCATCCCGGCCGAGGAAGCGCTCCACTTCGGCCTCGTAGACCACGTCGTCGAGCCCGAGGAGCTGATGCCGCGGGCGCTCGAGCTCGCGAACCTCCTGGCGTCGAAGAGCCCGCTGGCGCTTGCAGCCGCCAAAGCGGCCCTCAATCGCGCGCTCGGCGGCGCCGAGCACGCGCGTGCGCTCGAAGACGAGGCTTCCGACTTCGCCGGCCTCTTCGCGAGCGAAGACGCCAAGGAGGGCATGACCGCGTTCGCCGAGAAGCGCGAGCCGAGGTTTGTCGGTCGCTAGCGGCGGCTATCCCCTTCGAAAGCGAGCAGGAGGTAGAAAGTGGCCGAAGGCTTCGTTCACACGGTCTGGAAAGACGAGCAATGGGTCAACGAGCTCGAGCTGGGCGACGTCGTGTCGGGTCCGCACGACTCGAAGGAAGACGCGGTCGAGCGGGGACGGGAGCTCGCCATGCAGCGGAGGACCGAGCACGTGATTCACAATCAGGACGGCGAGATCGCCTACCGGCACTCGTACGGCAACGACCCGGTCAGCTCTCCCGGCTAGTTAGCTAGGGCGCGAGCTGGATCAAGGCGGCGCTGAGCGCGCCGTCGTCACCGCGCTGCGCCTTCAGCGTCGCGAGGGCGGGCTGCGTCCAGACGACGACCTGCGCGCCCTTCCGGGCGTTCAGCAGGCTGGCGAGGTTCGAGGTCACCCCGCCGCCGATCTTCGCCACCGATTGCACGAGCGCGGTCGGTGGGACGGTGAGGGTCAGCGGCTGCTTGAGCTTCGTCAGCTTCTGATTCATCGGCCAGGCCTGCAGGGACGTCACCGTCATCTGCAGCTTGGTCGCGCTCGGTGCGACGACGGTGCCGGTCAGCGTGAGCGCGAACGGCGTGCCGTTGACGGCCGAGAACAGCAGGTGCTGAGCTTTCTGGAGATAGGGGTAGGGACTGACGGCGGCGCCGCCGTTCGGATGCACCTCGAAGTGGAGGTGCGGAGTGCCGTTCGCATCGCCCGAGTCGCCGACGTACCCGACCTGCTGTCCGGACTGGACCCGGGCGCCGTTCTTCAGCCCGCGCGCGTACGACACGCCCGCGATGCACTTCCCCTTGTTGTCGTTGCCAGGCCCCAGGTCGTTGTTCAGATGGATGTAGAGGTACGTCGTCCCGCTGTCGCCGTACAGGTAGAGCATGCAGCCGGCCGCGGCCGAGGTCGTCCAGAACTTGATCTTGCCGGGCTCGGCGGCGACGGCGAGCGCCTTTCGCGGAGCCATGATGTCGTTGCCCTGGTGCGGGCCCTGAGGGCGGGGGGCTCCGAAGTCGTCGATGTACGACGTCGGGCCGACGACCGGGAAGATGATCTTCGCGGGCACGCCCTTCTTCTTCGGTGGCGTCTGGGCGGTCGCGGAACCGCCAGCGGCCGCGAGGCCGAGTGCCAGAAGAAGGAGAAGTACCCCTCGTGCTGTCGTCCGGTGGCGTCTCATCAAGCTCCGGTGCGCTGCTCGAAGCGCGTCACCGTACCAGGGTCGGTAGACGACTTCCACTTCCCACCGGGGTGGTTAGAGTCAGGCGCGTGAAGATCGCAGTTTGCGTGAAGCACGTCCCGGAGGCAGCCTCGCGCCGGATCGACCCGTCCACGAAGCGCCTCGACCGCTCCGGGGAGGGTGCGCTGAACGCCTTCGACGCGAATGCCCTCGAGGAGGCGCTGCGGCTGAAGGACGCGTCGGGCGAGGGAGAGGTGGTCGCGATCTCGATGGGGCCGCAGAAGGCCGCCGACACGCTGCGGAAGGCGCTTGCGATGGGCGCCGATCGAGCAGTGCTGGTCAGCGACGACGGCGCGGCGGGATCCGACCTCGTCGCCACGACCTACGCGCTGGGGAAGGCGCTCGCGCATGAGGAAGCGGATCTCGTGTTGTTCGGGCAGCAGGCTTCCGACTCGGACGGTGCAGTTCTCTGGGCCGCGATCGCCGAGCGCCTGCGACGTCCCATGATCTCGCAGGTCGCCGAGCTGACTGCGACCGACGGCAAGGTCCGCGGCAAGCGGCAGACCGAGTTCGGCTACGACGTGATCGAGGCGCCGCTCCCGGCCGTGGTGGCCGTGTCGGACGCGATCAACGAGCCGCGCTATCCGTCGCTCAAGGGCATCATGGGCGCGAAGAAGAAGCCGCAGGAGACGCTGACGCTCGACGAGCTCGAGGTCGAGGCCGACCGGGCCGGCGAGGCCGGCTCGAAGACCGAGGTGCTGGGCCTGACCGATCCGCCCGCACGTGGCGATTCCCGCCGCATCGAGGACGACGGCACCGCGGCCGAGCAGGTCGCCGAGTTCCTCACGGAGAAGCGCCTCATATGAGCATTCTCGTCTTTCTCGAGCATCACGGCGACGAGCTGCAGAAGGGCTCCCTGAGCGTGCTCTCGAAGGCCGCGTCGCTCGGCGCCGGTGACGTCTACGGCGTCGTGGCCGGGTCCGGCGTGCGCGACCTCGCAGCCGGAGCGGGCAAGTACGGCGCCGCCAAGGTCTTCGTCGCCGACGACCCGGCGCTCGAGGCGCCCCTGCCGCAGCCGCGGGTCGACGTGCTCGCGAAGCTGGTCGAAGAGCAAGGGATCGACACGGTTCTCCTGGCGCAGTCCGTGCTCGCCGCCGACGTCGCCGCCGGGCTCTCGGCGCGCCTCGACGCGGGGCTCAACTGGGAGCTCGTGGACATCGAGGAACAGGACGGGAAGCTCGTGGGCACTCGTCCGGCGCTCGCCGACTCGGTCTACGTGAAGGTCGGCTGGAAGGGGACGCCCCGGATCGGAATCTTCCGCTCCGGCACGTTCGACCCGAAGGAGACGGGTGGGGAGGCCGAGGTCGTCGACGCACCGGTGCAGCTCGAGGACTTCTCGACCGCCGCGACGATGGTCGAGCAGGCGCACGAGGAGCAGCAGGGACCCTCGATCGAGGACGCGGACGTGATCGTCGCGGGCGGCCGCGGGCTCGGCGGACCCGAGAACTTCACCCTCGTCGAGGAGCTCGCCAAGGCGCTCGGAGGCGCGGTCGCGGCAACTCGCGCGGTCGTCGACGCGGGCTGGTACCCATACGCGACGCAGGTCGGCCAGACCGGCAAGACCGTCTCGCCGAAGCTCTACATCGCGTGCGGCATCTCGGGCGCGATCCAGCACAAGGTCGGCATGCAGTCCTCGAGCGTGATCATCGCGATCAACAAGGATCCGAACGCGCCGATCTTCGAGTACTCCGACCTCGGCGTCGTCGGCGACGTGCACGAGGTCGTGCCCAAGCTGACCGAGCTGGTCAAGCAGCGCAAGGGCTCGTAGTGGCGGTCGCGCCCGCGGAGTACCCCCCGCCGTTCGACGTTGCGGAAGTCATCGCCGCGCCGACCGATCCAGCCGACGAGCGGATCGACGTCGGTCTCCTGATCGTCGGCGCGGGCCCCGCCGGGCTCGCCTGCGCGATCCGCTTCGGGCAGCTGCTCGAGGACGCGCCCGAGCTCGCGGAGCGCCTCGGCGACGTCCCGGTCGCGGTGGTCGAGAAGGGCAAGCAACCCGGTTCTCACCTCCTCTCTGGCGCGGTCGTCAACCCGCGGGCGCTCCGTCGCCTCTTCCGGGGCCGCAAGAAGCTCGAGGACCTGCCCTTCTACGGGCCGGTGGAGGCCGAGTCGGTCTACTTCCTGACGCCGAAGTCGAAGACGCGGATCCCGGCCCCGCCGACGATGCGGAACCACGGGAACCACGTCGCCTCGCTCTCCCAGCTCGGGCGCTTCCTCGCCGAGGAGGCCGAGTCGGCCGGCGCGACGATCCTCCCCGAGACCGCCGCCGAGAAGCTCCTGGTCGAGGGCGGACGCGTGCTCGGGATTCGCACCGGCGACAAGGGACGCGGCCGCAGCGGCGAGCAGCTGCCGAACTTCGAGCCGGGCTCTGACCTCGTCGCGCGGGTGACGGTGCTCGCCGAGGGCACGCAGGGCCACCTGACGGGCGCGGCGATCGAACAGTTCGGCCTGGAGGGCGAGAACCCGCAGGTCTGGGCGCTCGGCGTCAAGGAGGTCTGGCGCGTCGCCACTCCGCTGCGCCGCGTGATCCACACGATGGGCTGGCCGCTCCGAGCGCGTGCCCGCTACCGGGAGTTCGGCGGCTCGTTCTGCTACCCGATGGGCGACGACATGGTCACCCTCGGCATGGTCATAGGGCTCGACTACCGCGACGTCGAGCTCTCGCCGCACGACGTCCTGCAGGAGCTGAAGACGCATCCGTTGTTCCGCCGGATCCTGCGCGGCGGCGAGCGCCTGGCCTGGGGCGCGAAGACGATCCCGGAGGGCGGCTTCCTCTCGCTCCCGAAGCGGCTCCACGCGCCGGGACTTCTGCTCTGCGGCGACGGCCCCGGCCTCGTGAACGTGCCCGCGCTGAAGGGAATCCACTACGCGATCGAGTCGGGTGCGCTCGCCGCCGAGGCCGCGTTCGCCGCGTTGCAGCCGGGGCAGACGCCGTGGACTCCCGGCGCGCTCGAGGGGTACGACGAAGCGATTCGCGACAGCTTCGTCTGGAGGGAGCTGCAGGAGGTGCGGAACATGCGCCAGGCGTTCGGCAAGGGCTTCTGGCTCGGCGGCGCGCTCGCCGGCGCGATGACCGCGTCGAAGGGACGGTTCCCGCCGAAGCCGCTCGCCACCGAGCCGGACGCCCTGCAGACGCTGATCCGGACGAAGCGCGCCCGGCGCTACCCCGCGCCCGACGGGATCCTCACGTTCGACAAGCTCTCGTCGGTCTACGCCTCGGGAAACAGGACGCGAGACGACCAGCCGAACCACATCCGGATCGCGAACCCGGTCGCTCGGGACGTGGGGGAGGCGTGGGCGAGAATGTGCCCGGCACAGGTCTACGAGGTCGCCGACGGCGGCTCGGACGACGCTGTGACCGTCCAGGTGACGCCCTCGAACTGCGTGCAGTGCGGCGCGATCACCGCGAAGGGCGGGCGTCTCACGCCCCCTGAAGGCGGCTCCGGGCCCGAATACACGCTGAGCTAGCGCGAAAACCGAGTCGCGCGCGCCCGCGTAGGAACGATGATGCGCATTCGGCTGACAATCCTGCTCGTCACGTGGCTGCCGCTCCTCGTGCTGCTCGCGGGCTGCGGCAAGAGCAAGAAGTACTAGCGCGTACGATCCGGGCGTGGCCGCGGGGGACGTGCTCACGCTCGACGACGTGCTCGCGGCGCGCGGCCGCATCGGCGACCGCCTGCACCGGACGCCGACCTTCACGTCGGCGACGCTCTCGAAGCGGATCGGCGCGACCGCGCACCTCAAGGCCGAGCTCTTTCAGCGCACCGGATCGTTCAAGCCGCGGGGCGTCCTCAACATCCTCGCGCAGCTCTCTCCGGAAGAACGCGGCCGCGGCGTGATCGGCGTCTCGGCCGGAAACCACGCGCAGGCCCTCGCCTACGGCGCCGCGCTCGAAGGGCTGGACTGCCTCGTCGTGATGTGGAAGGGCGCGAGCGAGGCGAAGCTTGCGGCCACACGCGAATACGGCGCGGAAGTGGACCAGGAAGCGGCCGGGCCGAGCGACTCATTCGACCGCCTAGCCGAGCTGATGGAGCGGAGCGGACGCGCCCTCGTCCATCCCTTCGACGATCCGCGCGGACACGCCGGGGCCGGCACCGTCGGCCTCGAAGTGCTGGACGACGTCCCCGACGCGGACCTCGTCGTCGTGCCGGTCGGGGGTGGCGGTCTCATCTCCGGGATCGCGGCAGCCGTGAAGGACGCGCGTCCAGATGTACGCGTCGTCGGCGTCGAGCCGGAGGGCTCGCGGGCGCTCTTCGAGGCATTGCGCGCCGGCGAGCCGGTTCCCGTAACTCCCGTGTCGGTCGCCGACGGCCTCAACGCGCCCTTTGCCGGTACGAACTGCCTGGCGGTCTGCCGTGACCTCGTCGACGAGGTCGTGCTCGTCAGCGAGGAAGAAATCAAGGCCGGAATGCGTTTTCTCTACGAGAGGGGAAAGCTGGCCTGTGAGCCCGCCGGAGCCGCCGCAACGGGCGCGCTCCTCGCCGGGAAAGTCCCGGTGGAAAGCGGCGAAAACGTCGTTGCAATTGTCTCAGGCGGCAACGTAACCCCTGAAAATGCCTCTGCTATTCTGGGAGAGAAATGAAGACTGAAATCCATCCCGACTACGTCCTCACCACCGTCACGTGCTCCTGCGGGAACACGTTCGAGACGCGGTCGACCAAGCCCGAGCTCCACGTCGAGATCTGCTCCAACTGCCACCCGTTCTACACGGGCAAGCAGAAGCTGCTCGACAGCGGCGGGCGTGTCGAGCGCTTCCAGCGCCGGCTCGAGAAGGCCGGCGGCTCGCGCCGCGGCTAACCGCTCGATGTCACAACCCATAGGAGGACAGGCCGTCCTCGAGGGCGTGATGATGCGCGGCGCCTCGAACTGGGCGGTGGCGATCCGGAAGCCGGACGGCGAGATCGCGCAGGTCTCGCGGCCGGTGCAATCGGCGATGGCGCGGCACTGGGTGCTGCGCCTGCCGATCGTCCGTGGCGTCGTCGCCCTCGGCGAGTCGCTGACGATCGGCTTCCGAGCGCTCGCCATCTCCGCCCACTACGCGGCGCAGGAGGAGCGGAAGGACGGAGACGAGGCGGCCGCCGAAGAGATCGAGACGGAGCTCTCGCGCGGTGCCCTGATCTTCGCCTTTGCGATCGCGATCGGCTTCGCGCTCATCCTCTTCAAGGTCACACCGGCGCTGATCACCGACTGGATCGGGATCAAGGCCGGCTGGTTCGTGATCGTCGAGGGTGTGATCCGCGTCTCGATCTTCGTCGCGTACCTGGGCGTCATCTCGCTGCTGCCCGACCTCCGGCGGGTCTTCCAGTACCACGCCGCCGAGCACAAGGCGATCAACGCGTACGAGGCCGGGGAGGAGCTCGAGCCCGAGCGCGTGCAGAAGTTCAGTTTGATCCACCCGCGTTGCGGAACGGCGTTCCTGCTCTGGGTGATGGTGATCGCGATCTTCGTCTTCGCCTTCTTCGGCCGGCCGGCCTGGTACTGGCTGATCGCGAGCCGGATCCTGCTCCTGCCGGTGATCGCGGGGCTCGCCTACGAGCTGATCCGCTTCGCCGGCAAGCACACCGACAGCCGCATCGTGCTCACCGTGCTCGCGCCAGGGCTCTGGCTGCAGCGGCTGACGACCCGCGAGCCGACGCTCGACCAGTTGGAGGTTTCCATCCGGGCGCTTCGGGAAGTTCTCGCCCTCGAAGGTCGGGACACCCCAGACCAGCGCCGAGTGGAGATCATGGCCTGATGCCGAGAGTGCAGCGCAGCGCAGACGTCGTGTGGGACGGGAACGTCGCCCGCGGGCACGGCACGATCGAGGGCGGCAGCGGAGGACTGCGCCACATCGAGATCTCGCTGCCCACGCGCTTCGGCGACGCGGACGGCCATACGAGCCCGGAGGAGCTGATCGCCGCCGCGCTCGCAGGCTGCTTCTCGATGGCTCTCTCCGCCGGGCTCAGCAAAGCCGACACTCCGCCCGAGCGGCTCGAGACGCACGCAGTCGTCACGCTCGACGAGGTCGACGGCGCCAACCGGATCACGACGATCGACCTGAGCGTTGTCGGACATGTCCCGGGCGTCGACGACGAGACCTTCCAGCAGGCAGCGCGCACGGCCGAGCAGGGCTGTCCGGTCTCGAACGTGCTGAACGCCGAGATCCGGCTCGACGCACGGCTCGCGAGCTGAGCCCGAGCGACTCGCCGGGCTACCGGCGTCATGCCACGGGGTCGAGGCGTCCCGTGTTCACGTCGTAGACGAAGCCGCCGCCCGCATATCCGTCGGGTAGGAGCGAGGACTCCTCGATCCTCCGCAGGCTCTCCTTGACCCGGTCCGACACGTCCGGGAAGGGCTGGAAGTCGATGCCCGTCGCGTCGGGGCCGAGCCGGTCGTGCAGGTGGTCGTTCGTGAACGTGACCATCCCGCAGTCGGTGTGTCCGATCACGAACGCCTGCTGGGTGCCGAGCAGGTGGTGCGAGATGACCAGCGACCGGATCGCGTCGTCCGTGACGATGCCGCCTGCATTCCGGATCACGTGCGCATCGCCCTCGGCGAGACCGAGGAACGCGGCCGGGTCGAGCCTGGCGTCCATGCAGGTCACGACTGCGAAGCCCCGGGCGGGCGGCATCGGCAGGTCACCCTTGTCGAAGGCTCCCGCGTACTGCTCGTTCGCCGAAACGATCTCGTCGCGTGCGCTCATCTCGTGTGGCCTCCTTCGCCGAGGACGGGGATCCGTTGACACTACATTTTTTGAAGCGGGCCGAGCGCAGCCCTGCTCTAACCTTGCGGGCGTGGCAGCCATGGAAGAACTGGTCGACGAGCTGGAGCGCTCCTATCGCGAGACACAGGAGCGCTTGTCCGACCCCGCGGTCTACAACGACCATCGCGAGGCGGCGGACGTCGGCCGCAAGCTCAAGGAGCTCGAGGCGCCGTACAAGCTGGCGCAGGAGTGGCGCACGACCCACGACGATCTCGCGGCCGCGGCCGACGACGGCGAGCTGCGCGAGCTCATCCCCGACCTCGAGCAGCGCCTCGCCGCGGTCGAGGAGGAGCTGAAGCTCGCGCTCGTCCAGTCCGACCCGGCCGACCAGAAGGACGTCATCGTCGAGGTCCGCCAGGGCGTCGGCGGCGACGAGGCCGCACTCTGGGCCGGTGACGTGTACTCGATGCTGAACCGCTACGCCGAGCGCCGCGGGTTCAAGACCGAGCTGCTCGGCTCGAGCCCGAGCGAGAGCGGAGGCTTCAAGGAGGTCACGTTCGCGGTCAAGGGCGACGGCGCGTACTCCGTGTTCAAGTGGGAGGGTGGCACGCATCGCGTCCAGCGCGTGCCGGCGACCGAGTCGCAGGGGAGGATCCATACGTCCACCGCGACCGTGGCGGTCATGCCCGAGGCGGAGGAGGTCGAGATCGAGATCGATCCCGGCGACCTGAAGATCGACGTGTACCGCTCGACCGGGCCCGGCGGACAGAGCGTGAACACGACCGACTCGGCAGTGCGGATCACGCATCTCCCGACCGGCGTGACGGTGGCGATGCAGGACGAGAAGTCGCAGATCCAGAACCGCGCCAAGGCGATGCGCGTGCTCCGCGCGCGGCTCTACGAGCAGAAGCGGGCGGAGCAGCAGGCGGAGCTCGACGCGACGCGCCGCTCGCAGATCGGCTCGGGCCAGCGGGCCGAGAAGATCCGGACCTACAACTTCCCCGAGAACCGGCTCACCGACCATCGCGTCAAGCTGACGGCGCACCAGCTCGACAAGATCCTTGCCGGCGAGCTCGACGAGTTCACCGAGGCGCTGGCCGCGGACGACCGCCAACGCGCGCTCGAGGGGTGACCCTCGCCGAGGCGCTCCGGGCGGCCGCCGAGCGGCTTGCGGCCCGGGGGGTTCCCGATCCGCAGGTCGATGCGGAATGGCTCTTCGCCAAGGCTCTCGGGTGCTCGCGGGCCGAGCTCGCCCTCGCGCGCGGGCGCGAGTTGACCCCTGAGGAGGACGAGGAGGCCGCGGCGCTGGTCGTGCGGCGAGCCGCCCGCGAGCCGCTCGCGTACGTGCTCGGGGAATGGGGCTTCCGGCGGCTGACGCTGCGGACCGACCCGCGCGCGCTCGTCCCCCGGCCCGAGACGGAGGTGCTCGTCGAGCGCTGCCTCGAGCTGCTCGCGGGTCAGGCTGCGCCGCTCGTGCTCGACGTGGGCGTCGGGTCAGGGGCGATCGCCCTCGCGCTTGCGGACGAACATCCCGGCGCGCGCGTGCATGGCGTTGACGTGTCGGCGGACGCCCTCACGCTCGCGGACGAGAACGCTCGGCGCACCGGCCTGGCCGACCGAGTCGTCTTCGAGCTGGGCGAAGCGGCCACGCTGCCGCCGGGCCCGTTCGACCTCGTCGTGTCCAATCCGCCCTACGTCGAGCCCGGCGAGGTCGAGAGCCTCGAGCCGGAGGTGCGCGACTGGGAGCCGCGCGCGGCCCTGGTCGGACCCGACACGACCGAAGCGGTCGTGTCGGGTGCCTGGCACCGCCTGAGGCCCGGCGGATTCCTCGTGCTCGAGACGCACGCCTCGACCGCGCGGGACGTGGCCGAGCTCCTCCGCGCTCAGGGCTATGAGGGGCGTAGGATCACGCTCGACCTCGCCGGTCGGGAGCGAGTCGTCGAAGGGACACGGACGTAATGGAATCCTCCTCGGTCGCCGAGGCGGTCGAAGCGATCCGCCGCGGGGAACCGGTCATCTTGCCGACGGACACCGTGTACGGGCTCTGCGCGGACGCGTACCGCAGCGAGCCCGCCGAGCGCGTCTACCGGCTGAAGGGCCGGCCGCAGACGCAGCCGACGGCGCTGGTCGCGGGCGACGTCGACACGTTGGTCGAGTGCATCCCCGAACTGCGCGGCCGCTCGGAGTCGATCGCGCGTGCGCTCCTCCCGGGGCCGCTGACGCTGATCCTGCCCAACCCGGCGCGCCGCTTCCGCTGGGTGGCCGGCGAGAGCTACGACGCGATCGGCGTGCGCGTGCCCGCGCTGGACGGCCCGGCGGCGGAGGTGCTCGAGCAGGTCGGCTGCGTGATCGCGACGAGCGCGAACCTCGCCGGCGGGCCCGATCCGCGGCGGCTCGAAGCGGTGCCGGAGGAGATCCGAGGCGGTGTCGCCGCGACGATCGACGGCGGGGAGCTCCCGGGCACGCCCTCGACGGTCCTCGACTTCACCGGCGACGAGCCGAAGGTCGTGCGCGAGGGCGCCGTCCCCGCCCCCGAGGCGCTCGAGCGCGCCGCGGCAGCGCTGGCCTGACCCGCGGGTATCCTCAGGAGCGAAACCGCCGGAGAGGAGCGAACCGATATGGCCGTCGCGCAGGAGACCTTCCAGCACCTCACGACCGCCGGGCTGGGTGAGATCGACCCGGAGATCGCGCAGCTTCTCGTACGCGAGCTCGAGCGGCAGCGCGGCCAGATCGAGCTGATCGCGTCCGAGAACTTCACGTGGCCGTCGATCCTCGAGGCGATCGGCTCCACGCCGACGAACAAGTACGCCGAGGGCTACCCGGGGAAGCGCTACTACGGCGGCTGCGAGGTCGTGGACGAGATCGAGACCACCGCGATCGAGCGCGCGAAGGAGCTCTTCGGCGCCGAGCACGCGAATGTCCAGCCGCACGCGGGCGCTCAGGCGAACATGGGCGCGTACTCCGCCGTCCTCCAGCCGGGCGACACCATCCTCTCCTTGAGCCTCGACCACGGCGGCCACCTCACGCACGGGCTGAAGGTCAACTTCTCGGGCCGGATGTACACGATCGTCCACTACGGCGTGAGCCGCGACACGATGGTCGTCGACTACGACGAGGTGCTCCGCCTCGCCAAGGAGCACAGGCCGCAAATGATC
>JAWVDL010000109.1:0-3260 GCA_033857355.1 Gaiellaceae bacterium
TAGGCGGATGCGAGCTCGCGCTGCTTGAAATGCGTGTAGATCGCCGTGAAGGGGTCCTGCCACTGCCAGACGAGCAGAGCCCACGCGAGCGTCCCGACCCCGGCGACGATCATCAAGGTGCCGGTGAGTCGCAGCAGCCGGCGCATCATCCTTCTAACGCCCGTTCTGCCTCGCCCGTTGCGCGCCTCCGCGCGCGCGATGCAAGCAGGGCGCGCCGGACTCCGGAGCGGATCGGCCCAAGCCCGCGGTCTTCGGCGCTCGGATACGGGGCGTAGCGACCGCTGACGAGCGCGGCGAGCTGGGCGCCGGCGGCCGCCCAGGTGAGGGCGATCGCGAAGACCGGGAAGGGCACGTACCCGACCGAGACGAGCTCGGCGAGGTACCAAGGCGTCGAGAATCCGGTCCCGGCCTCTGCCGCGAGCATCCGCAGGAGCAGCAACGGCCCGGCGAGCCCCGCGGCGAAGACGGCCGCCCGGAGCCAGGGCGACCTATCCCGGAGATGCGGGATCCACAGCCACGCGTGCAGCGAGGGCAGGACGAAGACGAGCGCGAAAGGGTTCGTCGCGACGACGAGGAGCCCGACGACTCCCAGCGCCAGCAAGGCGGCCGTCGCGCCTGCGAGCTCGTCCGCGGTCGCCACGTCCCCGCGCCGTGTCAGCCGCTCGCGAGACACGAGCCAGCCGCCAAGAGCGACGAGTCCCGCCACGGCAAGCGCCAGGACAGGCCAGTGGTGGCCCGCGGCGGTCTCCGGCGCAACGGGCCGCGAGACGCCCGAGGGCCAAGCGCCGAGCAGACCGAAAAGCTCGAACACCGCGCCGGCGAAGAGCCAGAACCCCAGGCGGGTTCGATAGCTGCGCAGCGCGGGGGCGATCGGGATCCGTCGGCGCCGGCAGCGCGCGAACAGGTCGATCGTGGCCGCGAGGAACGGAAAGAGCGCGGCGATCAGGACGAGCTCGATCGCCCATCCCCGCACGATCCGCGAGCCAAGGTAGACATAGCTCGACGACCCTCCGGCGATGTCCAGGCCCTGGTCGACGGAGGTGAGCACCTCCTGTGCAGCGCGCCCGATCTCGCCGATCTGCAAGGCGGCGTGCCGCGTTCGGAGCGTTTCCGGCAGGTCGGCGAACGGCCTCCGCGGCCTCGGCGGTGTCGACGTGAGCGTGAGCGCCGGAATCCCGCGCGCGACGAACGGTGCCTGGTCCTGCAGGCTGAACGGGAACCCGAGTTGCACGAGCTGGCGCACGGCGCTCGGACGGTCGGGCGCAACCCCGCTCTGCTCGAGCAGCCGTGCGGCAGCCGTCGCGACGAGGGCGGGAGCCGGAGAGCGCGGCTCGTCGCCTGCGAACTCGATCCGCGGCCGCCCGGGGCCGGCGATCGCATCGAGATTGAGCACTGCGACGACGTCGGATCGCCGGGGCCACGTCGCGGCGAAGTGCTCCGCGCCGATTCCGCCGAAGGCGCCGCCGTCGGTCGAGAGGAAGACGATCGTGTGCGACGGG
Source organism: Gaiellaceae bacterium (assembly GCA_033857355.1). Taxonomy (GTDB): domain Bacteria; phylum Actinomycetota; class Thermoleophilia; order Gaiellales; family Gaiellaceae; genus UBA5186. Next base: position 1,500 of record JAWVDL010000109.1, read on the forward strand.
CAGACCCTCGTCGGTCCGCACTGGTCGGCCGGAGCGCTGGTCGGGCTGGCGTAGGCGCGTGCGAGCTCGACGAGCGCACCCGTGCCCGAGGCGTTGTCGTCCGCGCCCGAACCGAGCCCGAGGTCGTCACGGTGGGCCATCACGACGATCGTGTCGCGCGAGCTCCCGGGCACGGTTGCGATCACGTTCTCGAGCGTGGCCGCTCCGACTCCCGGGATCTCGGCGGAGAACCGATCCGATTCGAGCTTGAGCCCATACGGCTCGAGCGCGCCCTTGAGCCAGTTCGCCGCGCCCGTGGAGCCAGGCGGTCGGAGGGCCCAGCGTCGCGAGAGGTCGAAAGCGACGTCACGGGCGGCGTTCTGGTCGAACGAGGGCGGCAACGTGGGCGCGGGCAGCGCGCGCGGCCGGGTCACCGTGAACGCCGCGATGAGGAGGGGAATCGCCACGAGCAGCCACGTCCCGCGGTACATCCGCGCCGAGACCGGCCGCTCGACCGAACCGCGCCGCGGGCGCCGGGCGGCGCTCTGACGGGTGGCCGACATCCCGGCGCATAGTAGGTGTCGCGCCGCCCGGCGACGTTTTCACGTGAAAACGCGGGGAGCCCGGAACTCCGGGGTTAGTTTTTGGCGCAGGGGCAAAAAGCCTCGACGAAGACTACTGGCCAGGTTTGGAATTTTCACCAGACGGAAGTAGATCCTTCTGGTGAAAGCTGTAGAAATCGCACCTATGGGCGGCGCGGACAACAACGGCACTCGAGCGGTTCGGCTGACGATTCCGGCCAAGCCGGAATACATCACGCTCTGCAGGCTCGCCCTGACCGGGCTCTCGCGGGTTCGCCCGCTTCCCGACGAGATCCTTGCCGATCTCAAGCTCGCGCTGACGGAGGCGTGCTCGAACTCGGTTCGACACGCGTACTCCGGGCGCGAGGGAAGCGTCGAGATCCTCTACGAGCTCCACGCGGACAGGCTCGTGATCGAGGTCGTGGACGAAGGGGAGGGGTTCGAAGCCCGCGAGACGAAGAAGGACGGCGACGAGCTCACCGAAGGCGGTCTCGGGATCGCGATCATCCGCGCGATCGCCGACGAGTTCGAGGTGGCGGACCGTTCCGGCGGGACCGGCTCGAGGCTCCGCTTCGTCAAGGTGCTCCCGACCTGAGCCCTTGTAGCTATTCTCGCGTGCCGGCTTCGGCCTAGACCTCGCCTCGACGCCCATGCTCCAACTAGTCAACACCGGTCACAAGTCGCTCGCGGATTACGCGACGATCGCCACGCGCGGGCTGATGGAGGAGATCCGCCGCCTCGCCGAGCCGCTCGCCGGGAAGCGCGTCGTCCACCTTTCCGCCACGGCCTTCGGAGGCGGCGTCGCCGAGATCAACTACACGCTCGTCCCGCTGATGCAGGATGCGGGGCTCGAGGTCGAGTGGCGGATCATCCAGGGCGAGAACGAGTTCTTCGAGGTCACGAAGACGATTCACAACGCGCTCCAGGGAAACCCGCAAGGGCTGACCGACGAGCAGCGGCAGACGTTCCGCCGCTACCAGGAGCTGAACGCGAAGCAGTTCGAGGACGAGTACGACTTCGTGATCGTCCACGACCCGCAGCCCGTCGGGATGATCGACTTCTGCCCCGACTCGGCCGCGAAGTGGATCTGGCGCGGGCACATCGACTTCTCGACGCCGAACAAGGACGTGTTCGACTTCATCATCCCGTCGCTCGGGCGCTACGACGCCGCGATCTTCCACATGCGCGAGTACGTGCCGAA
>JAWVDL010000110.1:0-3104 GCA_033857355.1 Gaiellaceae bacterium
CGCGTTTCCGAACGCAGTCGACGCGACGCCGCTGCTCGCCCGAGCCCGGGCGCTCAAGACCGCGCAGGAGATCGAGCGGATCCGGCTCGCGAACGACCTTTGCGCCGAGGCGATGGATCACGTCCGCAGCCACCTCCGTGCCGGCATGAAGACGAGTGAGGCGGCAGCGCTCTGGCAGGGATACGTCCACGGCGCGGGCACGGGCTTCCGCGGCCAGGTCGACCTGGCGCTCGGCTTCTCGCTCGTCTGGTCCGGCCACGGGATCCGCACTTTCACCGCCACGACGAGCGGTCCAGTTGTCGAGGGCGAGCCGACGCTGTTCGAGATCTGGGTCTGCGTCGACGGCTACTGGTGCGACCACACGAAGAACCTCGTCCTCGGCGAGCTCAGCCCACGCTACGTCGAGCTGGAGCAGCAGCTCACCGAGGTGTACGACGCCGCAGTGGCGCACTGTCGGCCGGGCGCGAGCCTCCCCGAGCTCGACCGCCTCATCCGCGAAGGGATCGCCACCGCCGGATATCCAGGGCAGCCCACCCACCCGGTCTGCCACGGCGTCGGCGCCCGGGCCCACGAGCCGCCCTACGCGCACCAGGCCGGAACCGGCACGATCGAGGAGAACATGGTGCTCGCGATCGAGCCGGGGATCTACTGGGAGGGCGGTGGCGGGCTTCGCCTCGAGGACAACTTCCTGATCACCACCGACGGCGCCGAGAAGCTGAGTGCCTTCCCCGACGGGATCGTGCGCGCATGAGCGAGCTCATCTGGACGGGCGACCTCAATCGCCGCGCCCTCGAACCGCAGGTGAAAGGGCCGGTCGGCCTCTACGACACGACGCTCCGCGACGGCGAGCAGACCGTCGGCGTCGTTCTCGATCCCGAGCAGAAGCTCGAGATCGCGCGCCTGCTCGACGAGCTGGGGATCGACCGGATCGAGGCGGGGTTCCCGCGCGTCTCCGAGGACGACTATCGCGCGGTCAAGCTGATCTCCGAGGCCGGCCTGCGAGCCGAGATCTGGGGGTTCTCGCGCGCTGTGGGCGCCGATGTCGAGGCGCTCGTCGAGCTCGGCGTGACGGCAAGCGTTGTCGAGTCGCCGATCTCCGACCTCAAGCTCGCCGCGCTCGGCCTGTCGAGGGAGGACATGCTCGGGCGGATCCGGAAAGCTGTGAGCTTCGCCGTCGAGCACGGCATCCGCGTGGCCTACTTCGGCGTCGACGGGACGCGCGCCGACCTCCGTTTCTTCGAAGAGGCATACAAGACTGCAGCGGAGGCGGGCGCGCAGGAGGCTGTCGTCGTCGACACGATCGGCGTCGCGACGCCCGAGGCGGCTGCGTTCCTCGTCAGCGCGACCACCGAATGGCTCGGCGAGGACATCCCCGTGCACTGGCACGGGCACAACGACTTCGGGCTCGCGACCGCGGCCGCCGTCGCCGCCGTGCAGGCGGGCGCGACGGTCGTCCATGGGACGATCAACGGGATGGGCGAGCGTGCCGGAAACGCCAACCTCGGCGAGGTCGCACTGGCGTTGCAGGCGCTGTACGGGATCTCTACGCACCTCGACCTCGCGCGGCTTCGCGAGGTGTCCGCACGCGTCCGCGAGCTCTCCGGCTACGAGCTCGAGCCCTGGAAGCCGATCGTCGGCGAGAACCTGTTCACCCGCGAGTCGGGAGCGGTCGCGAGCCAGTTCCACGATCCGCGGTCGATCGAGCCGTACTCCTCGGAGCTCGTCGGCGCGGAGCGCGAGATCGTGCTCGGAAAGAAGAGCGGCCTCGACTCCATCCGGATCAAGGCGGAGCAGCTCGGTCTCGACGTGCCCGAGGATCGCCGCGCGGATCTGCTGGCCCAGGTCAAGGAGCTCGGGACGAGCAAGCGCGGGCTCGTCACCGACGAGGAGTTCCGCGGCCTGGTCGATGGCTGAGTTCGACGCCGTCATCGTCGGGAGCGGCATCAACTCGCTCGCCGCGGGGGCGCTCCTGGCGCGGGGTGGGTGGAGCGTGTGCATCCTCGAGCGCAACGACTGGCTCGGCGGCGCGATCAAGACGGACACGCTCACGCAGGACGGGTTCCTCCACGACGTGTTCAGTGCCTGGCACCCGCTCTGGGTGGGCGGCGGGGCGCACGCGCAGCTCGGCGAGGAGCTCGCGACGCACGGCCTGGAGTACCTCAACACCGAGCTTCCGACTGCGACGCTGTTCCCCGACGGCGAAGCGTCGTTCCTGTTGCGCAGCGCCGACGCGAACGCGGCCGAGCTCGACCGGCACGCGCCCGGCGACGGCGAGGCGTGGCGCCGCATGCTGGAGGAGTTCTTCCCGGTCGCCGACTTGGCGTTCGGCGTTCTCGGGACCGAGCTCTGGTCGGCCGCCGGCCTCGGGCTCGGCACCAAGGCCTACCGTCGGCTCGGTCGCCGGGGACTCGCGGAGTTCACGGGAACGGTGCTGACGTCGAGTCGCGACTGGCTGACCGGCACGTTCGGCTCGGAACGCGCGCACGGGCTGCTCGCGCCGTGGGTTCTCCACACCGGGCTCGGGCCGGACGCGGCCGTGTCCGGCTTCATGACGCAGGTGATCGCCGTCGCAGTCCAGGAAGGCGGGATGCCGATTCCCCGCGGCGGCGGCGCGCGGCTCGTCGACGCCCTGGTCGCGCTGATCCAGGGGCACGGAGGCGTCTGCGAGACCGGCGCGGAGGTGGAGCGTGTGCTCGTCCGGAACGGCCGTGCCGTCGGCGTGCGTACGCGCGACGGACAGGTCGTCGATGCCGGTCGGGCCGTCCTCTGCAACGTGCTGCCGCAGGCGCTGTACGGAGAGCTCCTCGCCGACGCCGACGTTCCGGGGCCCGTACGCGAGGGCGCGCAGCGTTTCCGCTACGGACGCTCCGAGATGCAGATCCACTTCGCGCTCTCGGAGCCGGCGCGCTGGGAGGGCGACGAACGCCTGGGGCGAACCGCGATCGTCCACCTCACGCCCGGGCTCGACGGTGTCTCGCGCGCCGTGAACGAGGCCGAGCGCGGCCTGCTGCCCGCCGAGGCGACCGTCGTCGTCGGGCAACCGCTGACCATGGATCCGTCGCGCGCTCCCGATGGAAAGGGCCTGCTCTGGATCCAGCTCCAGG
>JAWVDL010000111.1:0-3296 GCA_033857355.1 Gaiellaceae bacterium
CCGAACATCGCCGCGGCCGAGATGACGCCGATCACGTTGGCGGTCGCGAGGTTCCGCAGCTTGAACAGCCCGAGGGGAACGAGCGGCGAGCGGACCCGCGACTCGATCGCGAGAAAGCCGCCGAGGAGCGCCACCGCGGCAGCGAGGAGGCCGAGCGTACGCCCGGACAGCCACCCGGCCTGATTCCCGTTCACGACCGCGTAGACCGCAAGCATCAGCGAGGCCGTGACCGTGACCGCCCCGGCGACGTCGAGGCGAGTCGTGGCCCCCTGCCCTGTGCCGGCCGGCAGGAGCGCGAAGCAGAGCACGACGACCGCGACGCCGACCGGAAGGTTGACGAGGAAGATCCAGTGCCAGTCGAGCTTGTCCGTGAGGATCCCACCCAGCAGCACTCCGATCGTCCCTCCTCCCGAGGCGACGAAGCCGTAGACACCCATCGCCTTGGCACGGTCGCCCGCCTCGGTGAAGAGGTTCATCACCAGCGAGAGGCCGACCGCGGAGACGACAGCGCCGCCGAAGCCCTGGACGGCCCGGGCGCCGACCAGCAGCCCCTGCGAGTTGGCAAGCCCGCAGGCGAGCGAGGCCAGGGTGAAGAGCGTGATCCCGCCGAGGAACAGTCGCCGGTGCCCGTAGATGTCCCCCAGCCTCCCGCCGAGCAGCAGGAAGCCGCCGAAGGTGAGGATGTAGGCGTTCACGACCCAGGCAAGCGAGGTCTGGGAGAAGCCGAGGTCCGCCCTGATCGACGGCAGGGCGACGTTCACGATCGTCGCGTCCAGCACGATCATCAGGACGCCCAGGCAGAGGACGTAGAGGGCGAGCCAGCGGGAACGGGTATCCAGCGTCATCGGGTCAAGGTCCTTTCGAGTTGGTCGGTCTCGAGCGATTAGACGGCCCCGGTCCGCCGAACTCATCGGTCACCGTGCCGATGACTTTCGCTCGGCCCGTCGGTCTATCTATCAGATGACCTGGCCAGGTCCGAGGACCATCCTGTGCGACGTGCGCGCCCTCGTTCCGGATGCCACGACGATCGACGCGCTCGCGCGACTCGAGCTCGGCTCCCGGCGACTCGGCCTCGAGCTCCGGCTGCGCGCGGCGTCGGCCGAGCTGCAGGAGCTCCTCGCCTTCGTAGGCCTGGACGAGGTGCTACGCCTCGAGGCGGGCGGGCAGCCCGAACAGCGGGAAGAGCGTGTCGGTGTCGAGGAAGAACGTGAACTCGGCGATCCGCCCGCCTGAGAGCTCGAGCACCTGCAGCGCCCACGGCTCGTAGCCGCCGTCGGGCGAAGGCTTGTACTGACCGAAGGCCGGCGAGCCGTTCGCCGAGATGGTCGGGATCACGCGCGAGCCCTTGCAGCCGATCCCGGGCCCGAGCCACCACGTGAAGATGTCGTCGCGGCCGCGGAGCCAGAGGTCGAACGGAGGCATCGACTGCTTCGCGTCCTCCTGGATCAGCGAGGTGAGCGCCTCGATGTCGTAGTCCTGGAACGCAACGACGTAGCGTTCCAGGAGCGCCCGGTCGGCCGTGTCGAGCGGCTCGGCCGCGGTCAGGTCGCTCTTCTCCAGGGTCGCGCGGGCACGCTGGAGCGCGCTGTTCACGGAGGCGACGCTCGTGTCGAGCAGCTCGGCGACCTCGGTCGCCTGCCAACGGAGCACTTCGCAGAGGATCAGCACGGCGCGCTGGCGAGGCGGCAGGTGCTGCAGCGCAGCCACGAACGCGAGGCGGATCGTGTCGCGCTCCACGGCGGCGTCAACCGGATCGGGCATCGGCTGGATCCACGTCACCTCGGGCAGCGTGTTCAGGTTCGCCTCGATCGGCTCGCGCGCGGGACCCAGGTCCATCGGGCGCGCGCGCCGCTCACGGCCGCTCAGCATGTCGAGGCAGACGTTCGTCGCGATGCGGTAGAGCCACGAGCGCAGCGCCGCGCGTCCCTCGAAGCCCGCGTAGCCCTTCCAGGCGCGGATGAACGTCTCCTGGACCGCGTCCTCGGCCTCGAACGGGGAGCCGAGCATGCGGTAGCAATACGCGGTCAGCTCGGCGCGATGCTGCTCGAGTCTCGCTTCCAGCTCGCCGGTCTTGAGGGTGACTGACGACTCTGGCACGGCAGCCATCGTACCCGGGTGGGTGCTACCCGAAGCGGTGCCGGACGCCGATGCGCATCCCCTCGGTCGTCAGCGCGGCGGCGACGAGCAGGGCGGCCGTCGGATCGGCCCACCACCAGCCGAGCGCGGAATTCAGGAGCAGCGCGGTCAGCGTGGTCGCGGCGAGGATGGCGGCCGCGCCCGTGAGGACTCCGTCCCCGCGCAGCGCCTGGCTCGCCAGCAGGGCCGCGACGGCGAGCTTCCGCCACGCGAGGACAGGCAGGACGACGAGGGACACGGCAGCAAGCGTCACGCCGAACGCCGATGCCTCGGGATGCCCACCTCCCACGAGAGACCGCACACCTTGCACCGCGATGTAGAGCCCGACGACGAGCATGGCGACGACGATGTAGCCCTGAGCGCGGCGCTCCAGGCGCTCGGCGGCGACCGGATCGCGCTGCTCCTTCCTGAACCGCCAGACGAGCACCACTGAGGCAGACACGTCGAGGAGTGCGCTGAGCCCGAAGCTGGCGAGCGCAAGGCTCCCGTCCGCGACGGAGAGGACCAGCGCAACGGCTCCGACCGCGCCGTTCCACGCAATCGTGAAGAACGAGAGCCGGAGGGCGGAGGTGAGTTGGTCGGCCCGAGTAGCGGCCGTGTCAGCTTCGCTTGGCGTACTCGCCGAACTCGCCGAAGTCCACCGACACGCAGGGCTCGTCGCCGACGACCCAGGCATCGTGACCGGGCGGGGCGGCGAAGACGTCGCCCGGGCCGATCTCGACCTCGCTTCCGTCATCCATCCGGATCCCCATCCGGCCGGAGATGACGTAGGCGAGATGGGAGACCTGGCACGAGTCGGTCCCGGCAATCGGCTTCACGTTGTTCGACCAGCGCCACCCGGGCTCGAACGTTCCGCGGCCGACGGCCTGGCCACCGATGTTGACCACCTCGGCCTTGCCCTTTCCCTCGAACTGCCGTACTTCGTCGGGTGAGTCGAAGCTCTTCACTTCGGTGCCGGCCATTGCTTCCTCCTAGCTCGGTGAGCGGATCCGCGAACGCGAACGACCCTAACGCTTGCCGAGCGTGGCGTGAACGTCCTTCGTCAGGTCGAGGACCGACTGCGTGAGCTGCTCGATCCGCTTGCCCTGCTCGATCAGCTCCAGGTTCTGCTTCTGCTCCTCCTGGATCATCTCGTACTGGTTGTCGGCGAAGACCTGCCG
>JAWVDL010000112.1:0-2841 GCA_033857355.1 Gaiellaceae bacterium
GCGTGGTCGCATCCTCGCCGCGGCCGAGCCGGAGCCGCGTCGCGGAGGCCGCGAGCTTCCCGACGAACTTCTCGTAGGCGCTGTCCTCGACGTACAGCCGCTCCACGCTCGTGCAGACCTGGCCGCAATTGAGGAACGCGCCCCACAGAGCGCCGTCGACCGCGCGGTCGAGGTCGGCGTCGGCGAAGACGAGCATCGGATCCTGCCCGCCCAGCTCGAGGCTGACGGGACGCAGCAGCGAGCCACACTCGGCGGCGATCCGCGCGCCGACAGCCGCCGAGCCGGTGAAGAAGACCTTCGCGATCCCGGGCGCCTGCACGAGCTCGCCTCCCAACTCTCCGTCGCCCTGGACGATTTGCACGAGGCCCTTCGGCGCGGCCGAGAACGCGTGCTCGATCCACATCGCCGTGAGCGGAGTCAGCTCGGACGGCTTGACCAGCACGCCGTTGCCAGCAGCGACCGCGGTCGCGACCTGGCCGAACGGGATCGCGAATGGGAAGTTCCACGGCGTGACGACGGCAACCACGCCGAGCGGCTCGTAGTCGAGGTAGGCGCGCTTGTGCTGGAGGTACGGCTGCGGCATCCTCAGCCGCTCGCGGGCGAGCACCTTGTCGGCGTTCCGAGCCATCCACCGAGCCTGGTCGACCGCGGGCAGGAGCTCGCTCGTGAACGACTCGGCGAGCGGCTTGCCGGTCTCGGCGGTGACGGTCGCGGCCACCTCGTCCATCTGCTCGACCACGAACCGGATCGCGGACTCGAGCACGCGCCTCCGCTCCTCAAAGCTCGTGAGCGCCCAGTCGGCCTGAGCCGAGCGCGCAGCCGTGACGAGCCGCGGGAGGTCCGCCGGATCGGTGAGCGGAACCGCGCCGACCGGCTCGAGCGTCGCCGGATTGAAGGAGCGGAGCTCGGGCGCGTCGACGCGCTCCCTCGTGGCCGTCATGCCCGAATCGTAGTGCTGCGGACGGCATCCAGATCTGCGAGCTGGGCGGCGATCCAGGCGCCGATGTCGTGCTCGCGCACGTGCGCGCGGATCACTTCTGCGCGTCGGCGCCTCGGCTCGCTGCCAAGCTGAAGCGCATCGTGAATCGCCTCGGCCTGGCCGCTCACGTCGAACGGGTTGATCGTGAACGCCCAGGCGCCGAGCTCGTCATGAGCGCCCGCGTTCTCGGAGAGGATCAGCACGCCGTCCCGCGCGTTCACGAGCGGCGCCTCCTTGGCGACCAGGTTCATCCCGTCGAAGATCGCGTTCACGAGCAGGACGTCGTATTGCTTGTACGCCGCGACTGCCTGCGGGAAGTTGTCGGCGATCTGCAGGTCGATCGGCGTCCACCCCGGGGTCTGGAAGCGGTCGTTCACGGAGCGCGCCGTACGCTGGATGGCGCCCAGGTACTCGGCGTATTCCGGGATCTCCTGCCGGGACGGGTCGAGCAGCGCGAGCATCCCGACCCGCCCGTGCATCTCGGGGTGCGCGGCGAGGTAGAGCTCGAAAGCGCGAAAGCCGCGCAGGACGTTCTTCGACGGGTCGGTGCGGTCGACACGCAGGATGAGCTTCTCGGGGCGGCGCTCCACCAGTTTGCGCTCCTCGGCCAGCACGGCCTCGCTCGACGCGAGCTCGTCGAACTCCTGTGCCTCGACCGAGATCGGTCTGGCAGTGGCGGCGATCCGTCGACCCTCGTAGTGCGCGACGCCGCCCTCCGACGGGCCCTCCGAGCCGGCGATGTCCCGCGCCGAGCGCAGGAAGTTGCGCTGCCAGCGCGCCGTGTGGAAGCCGACGACGTCGTTCGCAAGCAACCCGTCGTGAATGGCGAAGCGGATCCGCGGCGGCAGGATCTGCCAGTAGTCGGTCTGGGGCCAGGGAATGTGGACGAAGTGAGCCAGCGTCACGTCCGGCTTTCGAGACCGGACGAAGCGCGGGGCGAGGTACAGGTGGTAGTCGTGGAAGAAGACCGCTGCGTCGGGCTCCCGCTCGAGCTCGTCGACCACGGCGGCCGCGAAGTTGCGGTTGACGACGACGTAGCCGTCCTCCCAGGCCGTCTCGAAGCCCCGGTCGAGGTTGGGGGTGCGCGCGAGCTCCCACAGGTAGTGCTGGAGAAACCACAGCATGGGATTCGCGACGACGTTGTAGAACCAGTCGTAGGCCTGCGCGTCGTGCTCGACCAGGCGCAGGCGGTAAGGCGAGCCGTCGCGGGCCGTCTCGTCGATCGCGCCGTCGTTGCCTTCCTGGGCAACACTACGATCCTCGGCCGACATCGCGCTGGCGATCCAGGTCACGTCGTGATGCGAGACCAGGCTCCGCAACGCCGTCACGAGGCCGCCGCCCCCGCGACGCGCGACGCGCTGGCCGCCCTCGCGCGTGTACGAGACGGGCCCGCGGTTCGAGACGACGATCAGCTTCCGGCGCTCAGACACAGCGCCGAGGGTAGCTCAGGCCCCTGCGGCGACCGTCGCGACCTCGGCGCCGGCCGTGTCGTTCCCGGAGAGCCGGTTGAAGAGCACGAGCCAGTCGCGGAGCAGGCGCGGCGTCAGGAAGTGGCGTCGCACGTACTCCTTGCCGCGCAGAGCCCGCTGCCGGGCTTCCGTCGGGTCCCGGAGGATCTCGATGCACGCCTCGGCGCACTCCGTCGCGGAGTCGACGAGCCAGCCGGTCTCGCCGTCGGTGATCTGCGCGACGATGCCTCCGACGCGTCCGGCCACCGTCGGCCGCGTCTTCCACAGCGACTCGGTCACCGTGAGCCCGAAGCCCTCCTTGATCGACTTCTGGATCACCGCAGCCGAGTGCACCTGGAACGCGTTCACCTCGACCGAGCCGACGTTGTTGAGGTTCGAGAGGATGTAGATGTC
>JAWVDL010000113.1:0-3726 GCA_033857355.1 Gaiellaceae bacterium
GCCTTCGGCTCGGTCGGGCGCGGCGCCGACGCCTACTTCAGGTACGTCAACGCGCACGGGGGCGTGAACGGGCGGAAGATCGACTACAAGTACGTGGACGATGCCTACGAGCCGTCCCAGACGGTGCTCGCGACCAGGCAGCTCGTCCAGCAGGACAACGTTTTCGCGATCTTCAACACCGTCGGCACGGACAACAACCTCGCCGTCCGGTCGTTCCTGAACCAGTCGAAGGTGCCGCAGCTCTTCGTCGGAACCGGTGTCTCGAAGATCGGACGGGAGCACGCGAAGTACCCGTGGACGATCGGCTACCTGCCGAGCTTCGTCGCCGAGGGGAGGATGTACGGCCGCTACATCGTCAAGGCGAAGCCGAAGGCGAAGATCGCCGTCCTCTACGAGAACAGCGACTACGGCACCGACCTGACCGGCGGCCTCCGCAAGGGCCTCGGCGCGAAAGCTGCGCGGATCGTCGCCGTACAGGCCTACGACCCGACCGACACGACGATCGACTCGCAGATGGCACGGCTCAAGGCCTCCGGCGCGAACACCTTCATGATGTTCGCGACGCCGAAGTTCGCCATCCTCGCGTTCATCGCGGTGAACAAGCTCGGCTGGAGGCCGCAGATCTTCGTCAGCGACGTCTCGATCTCGCCGAACATCATGGACATCGCCCGGGCCTCGACGCAGGGCCGCACGACGGAGGGTGCGCTCTCGATCGCCTTCGTCAAGGATCCGACCGACCACGCGCGCTACGGACGCGACCCGGTGATGAAGCTCTACTCCTCGATCCTCAAGACCTATCTCCCGAGCGGGAAGTACGACGACGTCTACAACTACTACGGGATGGCCGTCGCGTACACGATGGTCGACGCGCTGAAGAAGGCCGGGCGCAACCTCACGCGTGAGAGCCTGCTCCGGGCTGCGACCCACCTGAACGAGCGCAATCCGTTCATGCTCAAGGGCATCCGCATCCGGACCTCGCCGTCCGACTACTTCCCGATCGACCAGGCGCGCTTCGTCCGGTATCACGGGACGCACTGGGTTCCGTTCGGCCCGCTGGCAGCGGCGCAGGACTAATGTTCCCCAACCGCGCCGGCCTTCCGGCGTCTCATCGAATTGCTGCTTCACATCTGAAGCTCACGAAAGGACAGGGGTAATGCACAGAGCTCTACGACTCGTCGCGCTGGTCGGCGCGACCACACTTGCGCTCGCATTCGCCGGCTCGGCGCTTGCGGCGTACACACCGAAGTTCACCGTCTCGCACGTGCCGGTCAACGGCAGTCCGACGACGACGATCACGATCGAGCAGACGCAGGCCGAGGACGCGACCGCGAAGGTCACGTTCTACGCGCCGGTCGGCTACTCCGGCGTGCTCACCCAGGCAGCCGGGACGAAGCTCGGGACCGTCGCCGCGCACGTCCAGGCGACCGCGATCTCGCAGGACGCGATCCTGCCGATCAACGGCGACGTGCTCGTCGCGTCGAGCGCCGACGCGGCCATCGCAGCCGCCTCCACGGCCTGCACCGGGACGACGACGCATTCCGCGTTCTGGGTGCTGGCGCTCGAGGCCTCCGGCCAGAAGCTGTCGGTGCCGGTCTTCATCGACGAGGCGGCCGCCGGTTTCGAGTCCACGTTCGCGTCGTTCAAGCTGCAGGTCTGCCTGCCGCCGCCCGCGGCTGCGACCTTCGGCGCCAAGCTGCTCGACGCCGCGCTGACGGTCTCGAACGTCTTCACGGCGCCCAGCTCGCCCGGGACCTACGTCTGGCCGGCGATCTTCACGCCGTACTCCTCCGCTGCAGGTCCGGCGAATCCGGCCGGGACGGTGCAGTCCCGCGCGGTCGTCCGCCTGCCCGCAAGGATCACGTTGAAGGGGAAGATCACGAGCAAGAAGAAGCGCACGGTCAGCTTCAGCGGAGCGGTCACCGAGAACTCGGCCGGGGTGGGCGGGGCGCGCGTCCAACTCCTGCTCGGCACCACGGTCGGCTTCACCGCGACGACCAAGGCGAACGGCTCGTACGCCTTCTCGCTGAAGAAGAAGGGCAAGAAGGGCACGACGACGTTCCGGGCTCGCGTGACCGTTCCCGCGAGGTCGATTACCGCGGCCGGTTGTGCGCTGCCTATTCCGAACCTGCCGGCAGCCCCCGCCGGTTGCGTCAGCGCAATCGCAAGCCCGTTCACGGCCACCAGCGGAGCGGTCAGGATCAAGCTGTAGCGCTTCGCCGCACGAAGGATGGGCGGGCGGGGCTCCTCGGAGCCCTGCCCGCCGTTTCGCCGCGGCGCGCGAGCGGGTAGCGTCTCTACATGACCCGATCCCGCCTCCCTTTCGCGGTCGCCCTCGTGGCCGCCGCCGCGCTCGTCCTCGCCGCCGCCGCAGCACCGAGCCGCACCGCCCGACACCTCGGCCAGCAGGCCACCAATCAGGAGCTCATCGTGGTGCCGTTCGCGTCGCGCCTCGGTCAGGCGAACGCCGACACGGGAGTCGCCCTGGTGTTCCCGACGACCCAGCCGGGACCCCAGAAGGTCGTCGTCTACGGCCCCGGCGGGTACGGGCTGGATCTTGCGGCTCCGCCCGGTACGACGATCGGCACCGCCGGCGCGGGCGCCACGACCAGCGCCGGCGCGGTGACGCTCCGCGGGAACATCGTCGTGGACTCGCCTACCAGGTACGCGGCCGACCCGGCCGCCATCGCGTGCGCAGGCAGCTCGCCGCACTCGACCGTTTGGCTCCTGCAGCTCGCGGCCGGCGCCACCTCGCTCACCGTCCCGGTCTTCGTCGACATCGCGACCGGAACCGACGGCGGGCTCGGCGTGTTCAAGCTCCAGATGTGCTTCCCGGCTTCTGACGTCCCGCAGGCCTTGGGCGGCGCGCCGTCGGGCCTTCGGCTCGGCGACGTCTTCCTCGAGCCGACCAAGGGACTCACGAACCCGCCCTCGCTCGGGGCGTACGTCTGGCGCGCGTTCATCACTCCGTACACGCCCGGGACCACGACGCCGAATCCGGCCGGAACCACCGAGGTCCGGTCGATCATCCCGCTTCCCCAGGTGCTCACCCTCAAGGGACGCTACGAGAAGAGCACGAAGTCGTTCGTGCTGAGCGGTGTGCTCTCACTCGCGGGCGACACGCTCGCGGGGGTCGACGTGGCGATCTACGGGAGCACCAAGTCGGCGGTGAGCACCTTCAAGCGCCTCACGGCGGTCAAGACGAAGACCAAGGGCGTGTATTCGCATCGGCGCAAGGCCGCGAAGACCATGTATTTCGGCTCGCTCGTCGACGAGTACTTCACGGGCGCTCGCTGCGACACGGGACCCTCGACCGCCCCGGCCGGCTGCGTCCAGGAGAACGTGAGCATCGAGACGTTCTCGAACCTGGTCGCGGTGAAGGTGCCGGTCAAAAAGAAGAAGAAGTAGCCTTTCCCGACATGGCCGTCGTCCGCCTCGGCACCTGCTCGTGGGCCGACGAAGGCCTGGTCAAGACGTGGTATCCGAAGGGCGTCTCCTCGGCGGCTGCGCGGCTCGGCTACTACGCGGAGCGGTTCGATGCGGTCGAGGTCGACTCGCCGTTCTACCGGCTTCCGTCGCCCGAGACGTCAGCCCGCTGGGCTGAGCGCACGCCTGAGGGCTTCGTCTTCCACGCGAAGGCTTCGAAGGCGATGACCGGGCACGAGGAGGTTGACGATCTGGAGACGGCTTTCCGGGAGTTCCGGGAGGCGCTCGAGCCGCTCGAGGTGG
>JAWVDL010000114.1:0-12761 GCA_033857355.1 Gaiellaceae bacterium
CATCACCCGCTACCGCGAGCCGGCGGGACCCGGCGTTCGCGTCGACTCGGGCGTCGTCGAGGGGACGGAGATCTCGCCGCTCTACGACCCGATGATCGCGAAGCTGATCGTCCACGACGTCGACCGCGACAGCGCGCGGCGGCGGATGTTGCGCGCACTGCGCGAGTTCGAGATCGGCGGGACGAAGACCCTGATCGGCTTCCACATCGCGCTCCTCGAGCACTCCTGCTTCGTCGCTGGCGAGACCTGCGCGGGGATCGTCGAATCGGAGGAGCTGGCGGACGCGGCGCAGCAGGCGGAGGAACAGTTGTCTCATAGGACAACAAGCGTAGCCTCGGCGCCGGACGGACGGCTCCGCGAGCGCTTCCACGCCGTCGAGATCGACGGCCGCCGCTTCGAGGTCAAGGTGCTGACGGCCGAGCCGCCCTACGCGGAGCTCGCGCGCCGCCGCGGCGAGCGCGAGCGCGCCCGCGCGCACGGGGCCGGCGCCGACGCGGTCGTCACCCCGATGCAAGGGACGGTGCTCTCGGTCGAGGTCGCCGAGGGAGACGAGGTTCAGGCCGGCCAGGTCCTCTGCGTGGTCGAGGCGATGAAGATGGAGAACGAGATCGCCGCGCACCGGGACGGAATCGTCACCGACCTCGCCGTGGCTCCGGGCCAGGCGATCGCGGCGGGCGACACGATCTGCGTGATCGCCTCAGATGAGCCGTGACCGTCGCGCGATTCTGCTCGGCGTGCGGCGCGCCCCTTCCCGGCCGGCCTCCCATCAGGTGCGAGGCCTGCGGAGCAGAACACTGGCGCAACCCGAGCAGCTGCGCGAATGCCCTCGTCGTCCGCGGCCACGATCTCCTGCTCGTTCGTCGCGCGCACGCACCGTGGCTCGGGATGTGGTGCGCGCCGGGAGGATTCGCCGCCCACGGCGAGCACCCGATCGCAGCCGCCGAGCGGGAGATCCTCGAGGAGACGGGCCTTCGCGCGCGTGTGACCGGGTTCCTCGGGATCTGGGTCTGCCGCTATGCCGACGATCAGGACCACGCCGACGCCGACTCGATCAGCGTTGCGTACTACCTCGCCAGGCCTCTCGTGGACGAGTTGCGCGCCTTCGACCGCGCCGAGGTCTCCGATGTCCGCTGGTTTCCGTTCGACGCGCTTCCAAGTCCGCTCGCGCCGCCCGGAATCTTGCAGGAGATCGTCGCGGCGGCTGCCCCGCGAATTGCTGCCGGCGAGCTCGAGACGCCGCTGCCGGACCGGCCCTAGAGCGAGCGCTGGTAGGAGCGAAACGTCCAGGTGGCGAAGCCGGACGTGACCGCGACGAGCCCGAGCAGCAACCCGAGATAGAGACCGACACGGTCCCAGTTCCCGCCGGTGAGGACCGCGTAGCGAGCGGCGCGCACGCCCCAGTCCACCGGATTGAAGCGCGCCGCGGACTGCATCCAGTCGGGCATCTGCCGGGCCGTGATCAGAATCGACGAGAGGAACATCAACGGCAGGCCGACGAAGTTGGCCGCGGCGATCATCGTCGCCTCCTTCCGCACGAGGAGCGCGATCGCAGTCGAGATCCCCGCGAAGGCCATGCACACGAGCGCGGCGGCCGCGAGCACGACCAGCCAGCCGAGTGCCCCGCCGTGCACGCGCACCCCGAGCGCCAGGCCGACGACGAGGATGATCAATGCCTGGATCAGCGCGATCACGCCGCCACGCACGACCTGGGAGAAGACGATCGCGAACCGCGACGCCGGCGTGGCGAGGAAGCGCGAGACGACGTTCCGGTCTAGGTCGGTGATCATCGCCATCCCCGACCAGGTTCCGCCGAAGAACGCGTTCATCACGACGATCCCGGGGGTCAGGAACTGGACGTACGTGCGCGCGCCTCCGCGCAGGCTCGGCACACGCGAGAACAGCTGGCCGTAGAGGAGGAGCCACACCATCGGCTGGATCAGGAGCAGCGCGATCCAGATCGGCTCCCGCATCAGGTTGCGCAGCTGGCGGATGACCATCCAGACCGTGTCGCGCCCGGCTCTCACGCCTGTCCTTCCGCGTCGTCGGTCGAGAAGTCGCGCCCCGTGTAGTGGAGGTACACGTCGTCGAGCGATGGCCGCGAGGTGGCAACGGACGCGACCGCGATTCCGGCGCCCTCGAGGGCGGAGAGGAGCGTGGGAATCGCCTGGGCGCCGCTCGGCACGCGCGTGCGCACGTGCTGGCCGTCGGCGGCGGTCTCGCGGGCGCCCTCGAAGCGCTCCACCACCGTGACGGCCTCGGCCGCTCGGCCGTTCTGCAGCTCGACGGTGACGAGCTCACCCTGGAGCCCGCGCTTCAGCTCCTCGGGCGTCCCTTCGACGATGATCCGGCCGCGGGAGACGATCGCCAGGCGGTCCGCGAGCTGGTCGGCTTCCTCGAGGTAGTGCGTCGTCAGCAGGATCGTGAGGCTCTCCTGCGCGGCCAGCCGCTGCACCTCCGCCCACATTGCCACGCGCGCCTCGGGGTCGAGGCCTGTCGTCGGCTCGTCCAGGAAGAGGGCGCTCGGCCGGTGGACCAGGCCTAGCCCGACGTCGAGCCGGCGCTTCATCCCGCCCGAGTAGCCGCGGACGATCCGGTCGGCTGCGTCGGCGAGCCCGACGAGCTGGAGCAGCTCGTCCACGCGCCGCTTCAGCTCGGGGCCGCGCATGCCGTAGATCCGGCCCTGAAGCATCAGGTTCTCGCGGCCCGTGGCCTCGCGGTCGACGCCTGACTCCTGCGGGACGTAGCCGAGCGCGAGCCTGGCCCGGTTCGGGTGCCGGACGACGTCGTGCCCGGCAACGGTGGCGGTTCCCGAGTTGGGCTTCGTGAGCGTGGTGAGGACGCGAACCGTCGTCGACTTGCCGGCGCCGTTCGGGCCGAGGAGCGCGAAGACCTCGCCCTCGTGCACGGCGAAGGAGACGCCGTCGAGCGCCTGGATCTCGCCGTACCGCTTGTGCAGGTCGTCCGCGACGATCGTGTCCATCGCGCCGAGTGTAGAGATCGTCGAGGGGCCGGCCGGAACCGGCCCCCCGCGATCGATTCGAGCTAGCTCGAAGGGTCGTGGAGCACTGCGTTCAGCGCGTCCACCTGGCCGTTGCCGTACCACGAGTTGTAGCCCGGGCCACCCTGGCACGGGTAGAACAGGCCGCTCTCGGTTCCGGTGCCGAAGAAGCTCTCGTACGTCGGCGGGAGGAACGTCGGGCACGGCTGCGGGTCGGCCGTCTGGTCGAGATAGGCCTTGACCCGCTCGTGGCTCATCTTGCCGTTCGGGCTGTCGAGCTTGCCGAAGCGGCTGACGATCAGCGCCGCGACGCCGGCCACGTGGGGCGACGCCATCGACGTTCCCTGCAGGTAGCAGTAGACGGCGGTCGGCTCGCTCGGGTCGCTGGACGACTCGTGCACGCTCCGGGTGCACGGGAGGGAAGGCGGCCACGTCGAAAGGACGCGGCCGTTCGGGGCCTCGGCCGTGCGCCCGAAGACCGAGTCGCCCCCGGGCGCGACGAGCTGCGTCACGCCGACGCCGACGTTGGAGTAGAACGACTTCAGGTAGCCGCCCGTCGGGTTGCCGTTGCTGTCGGTCTGCCGGGCGTTCCCGTCCGCGGTGACGCCGATCACGCCCGCGATCTCCACGGGGATGACCACGCAGGCGTTGGTGACCTCTCGCGTCACGGGCGTCGTGTTGTCCGGGCTCGTCGCGTCCACGCTCGGGTGCGCGAGGTCCTCGCTCTCGTTGCCCTCGGCCGCCACGACCGTGACGCCGTTCTGCTGCGCGAACATGATCGCCCGCTGCTCCGCCTTCCAGATCGCCCGCTGGACCGGGTCGTTCCGGCAGTTGAAGAGATACGGGTCGGCGAAGTAGCTGTTGTTCGTGACGTCGACGCCGTGCGTCGCCGCCCAGACGAAGCCGCAGATCACGGCCTCCGGGAAGAAGAACCCGGCGGCGTCGCCAGACTTGATCGCGGCGATCCGGACGTTCGGCGCGACGCCCACGATCCCGAATCCGTTCGAGGCCGCGGCGATCGTGCCCGCCGTGTGCGTCCCGTGGCCGTTGTCGTCCTGGGCCGCGAGGCCGGCCACCGGTGCGCCGCTGACGCAGTTGACGCTGTTAGCGACGTCGATGTTCTGGCGGAGATCGGGGTGGTTAAAGTCGATCCCCGTGTCGATGTCGCCGACGAGGACCGCGGGGCTCCCGCCGGTGATCGCGTGCGCCTGCGGTGTCTTGATCTGCCGCATGTCCCACTGCAGCGGCGACAAGGAGTCTCCATCGGTCGCGGGGGCGTTCGGCAGGTCTCCGCCGCCGCTACCGCCCGAGGTGTCCTGGCTGGATTCGACACCGCGAAGACGGGTTGCGTAGGCGCTGGTTCCCGAAGCGTTCTCGATCTTCTGATCCTTCAGCAGGTTGTCGCGGAAGCTCGAGCTCGTCGAGTTCGCTATGACGACACCGATCTGCCCGTAGCTGTACACGACCGTGCCGCCTGCCTTCTGGATCGTCGCTGCGGCGTCGGCCGGAACTGCTTGGCTCTTGTAGAGGATCACGTACCTCTCGGCCTGCGCGACCGAGGCGAACGCGGCGCCGGCGATCGCCACGACGGCGAGCACGCAGAGGCGCGTGGTGAAGCGTCTGATCACTGTCTCTCCCCTCGTTCCTGACGACAGAAGGCAGGACTATTACAAACGGCGTCTGCCTGTCGCGCCCGCACCTGGAAGCGTCTGAGTAGACTCGCCCGCGCCGTGGATCTGTACGAGTATCAGGGCAAGGAGCTCTTCCGCCGCTTCGGGATTCCCGTGTCGGAGGGCCGCCTGGCGACCACGCCCGAAGAGGCTCGCGCGGCCGCGGAGGAGATCGGCGGACAGGTCGTGGTCAAGGCGCAGGTGCTCACCGGTGGACGCGGGAAGGCGGGCGGGGTCAAGCTCGCGGACGATCCGGACGACGCGGAGCAGAAGGCGCGCGACATCCTCGGGCTCGACATCAACGGGCACGTCGTCCGCAAGCTCTGGGTCGAGAGCGCGTCGGAGATCGCCAAGGAGTACTACCTCTCGGTGACGTTCGACCGTGGCCAGAAGCAGGCGCTGTTCATGCTCACCACGCAGGGCGGCGTCGAGATCGAGCAGGTCGCGGAGGAGACGCCGGAGGCCCTGGCGCGGCTGCACGTGGACCCGCTCGAGGGCTACCAGCCCTGGCAGGCGCGGCGGCTCATCTACGGCGCGGGGATCGACGATCCAGGGGAGCAGAAGCAGCTGCTCGGCATCGTCGAGAAGCTCTACCGCTGCTTCGTCGAAACCGACTCGATGCTCGCGGAGATCAACCCGCTGATCGTCACGCCCGAAGGCGAGATCAAGGCGCTCGACTCGAAGTTCACCGTCGACGACAACGCGCTCTACAAGCATCCGGACGTCGCCGAGATGCGCGACGTCGAGGCGGCCGATCCGCTCGAGACCTTCGCGCGCGAGAAGGGCGTGACCTACGTGAAGCTCGACGGCGACGTCGGAATCCTCGGCAACGGCGCGGGTCTGGCCATGTCGACGGTGGATGTGGTCGCGCATGTCGGCGGGCGGCCGGCGAACTTCTGCGACCTGGGCGGCGGCGGCGACGCCGAGGGCGTGGTCGACGCGCTCGAGGTGATCACGCGCGACCCGCAGGTGCGCTCGATCTTCTTCAACATCTTCGGCGGGATCACGCGTTGCGACGAGGTGGCGCGCGGGATCCTCGCGGCGCTCGACCGGATGGACATCTCCCAGCCGATCGTCGTCCGGCTCGACGGGACGAACGCCGAGGAAGGGCGGAGGATCCTGGCGGAGGCGAACCGATCCAACGTCCATCCCGAGGCGACGATGCTCGACGGGGCGCGGCGCGCGGTGGAGCTGGCCAAGCAGTGACGAACGTCTGGGACGACCGCGCCGAGGCGTACCGGAAGAGCCCGGACCACGCGAGCGGCGACGACCTCGACCTGCTCGTCGAGTGGTGCGAGCCGAGCGAGGAGGCGAAGATCCTCGACGTCGCGACCGGAGGCGGGCACGTCGCCCGGCGCCTGCGCGAGCGCGGGGCGATCGTCGTGACGCTCGACCCCTCTCCGGGGATGCGTCCCGACGTGATCGCGGGTGCGGAGGATCTCCCGTTCGACGACGGCAGCTTCGACGTGGTCGTCACGCGGATCGCGCCGCATCACTTCACCGACGTCCGCGCCGCGATCGCCGAGCTCGCGCGCGTCGCAAGCCGCTTCGTCGTGATCGAGGACACGCTCTATTCGAGCGAGGAGCACGAGGAGGCGGAAAAGCTCCGCGACCCGACGCACGTTCGGAGCTACTCGGAGGCCGAGTGGCGGGAGATGCTCGAGGCGGCCGGGCTCGAGGTCGAGCTCGTCGAGTACTTCGAGAAGACGCATCCGCTGGAGGATTGGCTCGCGCGCACCGGCTGCGCGGGCGACGACGCGAAGCGCGTCCGCAGGCTCCTCGCCGACCGGATGACGGCCGACGGCCAGTCCTGGCACGACACGAAGATCCTGCTCCGCGCGCGGAGATCCCAGAAGTAATGGCGATCATCGTCGACCAGGACACGAAGCTCGTCGTCCAGGGCCTGACCGGCCGGGAAGGCTCGTTCCACGGGCTGCGGAACAAGTCGTACGGGACGCAGGTCGTCGCGGGGGTCACCCCTGGGAAGGGCGGCTCGGACGTGGAAGGCGTTCCGATCTTCAACACGGTCGCCGACGCGGTGGCCGAGACGGGCGCGAACACGACGATGGTCTTCGTCCCCGCGAAGTTCGCCGCGGACGCGATCTACGAGGCGGTCGACGCAGGCATAGGCACCGTGATCTGCATCGCCGAGGGGCTGCCGGCGCACGAGATGCTGCGCGTGTACACGTACATCCGCCCCAAGGGGATCACGATGCTCGGCCCGAACTGCCCCGGCGCGCTCTCGCCCGGCAAGGCGAACGTCGGGATCATCCCGGCCGAGATCTTCACCGAGGGCGCCGTCGGGCTCGTCTCGCGCTCGGGCACGCTGACGTATCAGATCGGCCACGAGCTGACCCAGCTCGGGCTCGGGAACTCGACGATCGCGGGCATCGGCGGCGATCCCGTCGTCGGCTCGTCCTTCGTCGACGTCCTGGAGAAGTTCGAGGCTGACGATCAGACCGAGCTCGTCGTGATGGTCGGCGAGATCGGGGGCAACGAGGAGGAGAAGGCGGCCGAGTTCGTCCAGCAGCACATGAAGAAGCCGGTGCTCGCCTACATCGCCGGCTTCAGCGCACCGCCCGGCAAGACGATGGGCCATGCCGGCGCGATCATCTCGGGCTCGTCCGGCACGGCGCAGGGCAAGAAGGAAGCGCTCGAAGCTGCCGGGATCCAGGTCGGCACGACGCCGACCGAGGTGGCGCAGCTCGTCGCCGAGCGCGTCGCCGGATAGCGTACGCCGGTGCGCTTCGTCGTTGCGGCCATCGTCCTGCTGACCCTGCTCGCGGCCTCGCCGGCCGCCTACGCCGAGGCGGTGCGCCCGAGCGGCCCGGTCGACGCCCCGCACCGGACGAGCTACGCCCAGGACCCGGACTGGACGAGCTACGGCCACGACGCGCAGCTCACGAATCACGTCTTCTCGCAGTCGCTCGCACCGCGAACGGCGAGCCGCCTCGCGCTGCGGTGGCGCACGAAGCTCGACGGCGCGGTGACGGCGTCGCCGCTCGCCGCCACGATCGACGTCGACGGAACGAGGCGCACGCTCGTGTTCGTCGCGAGTTGGGCCGGGTCCGTTTCCGCGCTGGACGCGCAAACGGGCGGCACCGTCTGGACCCGGACCTTCGGCTCCGTCGACACCGGAGCCTGCGGCGTCTACGGGATCGCGTCGACCCCGGCGATCGACCTCACGCGCGGCCGGCTGTACGTCATCGGCGCCGACGGCATCCTGCGCGGCCTCGACCTCGTCACCGGCGCCGACGCTCCAGGCTTCCCGATCACCCTGATCGACCGACCGAGGACGGAGTACGTCTGGGGCGGGCTCCGCATCGTCCAGGATCGTCTGTACGTCCCGATTGCGTCGTATTGCGACGCACCGGACGACGCGCAGATCGCCGCCGACGGCCGGCTCCTCGCGATCGACCTCGGCTCCCTCGCGCCTGCCGGCTCGTTCGACGCGGTTCCCGGGTTCGGGTTCCTCGGCGGCTTGTGGGGCTGGGGCGGCGTCTCGGCCGAGCCGGACGGGACCGTCGTCTACTCGGCGGTGGGGAACTCTTCCGTCTACTCCGCGGAGTGCGATTGCCTCGTCGACGACGGCGGCTACGGCGACAGCGTCGTCGCCCTCTCCCCCGACCTCCGGACGGTGCTCGACTGGAATCGACCGGCGACGGTCCCGAACAGGGGCGACGCCGACTTCGGCGCTGCACCGCTCCTCTTCCAGCCCGACGGCTGCCCGCCGCTCGCCGCGGCCAACAACAAGGCCGGGGCGCTGTACATCTGGGATCGCGGTGCCCTCCGCGCCGGGCCGATTGCGACCGTGGGCCTCGCCGATGCCTCCGCGCCGTTCGTGGGCGCTCCGAGCTACGACCCGGTCAGCGGGCTGATCTACGACTCGCAGGTGTTCATGACCGACAGCGACACCGGCAGGAAGTACGGGGTCGCGGCGATCGGGCCTGGGACGGACTGCACGTTCACGATCGTCTGGCGCACCGCGTTCGGGAGCGGCAGCCAGGCTCCGCCGATCGTCGTCGGCGACGTGGTGCTCGTGGGCGGCGGCTCCGACGGCGGCTTCGCTGCGCTCGACGGCAATACGGGCCACCTGCTCTGGAGCCACGCCACCGAGCAGCCGACGCTGGCGCCGCTCATCTGGGTCGGCGGGTCGGTCTTCGGGGCCGACGTCGACGGGAACGTCTACTCGTTCGCCGTCACGCCCGCCGGCTGACCGAGCGTACCGACCGGTGGCCCGTCCTACACTGGCAGCCATGGAGACGATCTCGTTCGCGCGCGGCATCCCGGCGCCGGAGTGCCTGCCCGTCGAGGAGCTGGCGGACTGCGCGAAGGCGGCGCTCGAGCGCGACGGGAAGACGCTCCTCTCCTATGGGCCCGTCGGCGGCTATGCGCCGCTCAGGGAATGGATCGCCGCCCGTCACGGAGTCGATCCGGCCCGCGTGCTGGTCACGAACGGGTCGCTGCAGGGCTTCGTCTTCCTCGCGCAGCAGCTGCGCGGCGGTCGTGTGCTCGTCGAGGGGCCGACGTACGACCGGCCGCTGAAGATCCTGGCGTCGCTCGGCGTCGAGGTCGTCCCGCTGGCGATGGACGACGAGGGGCTCGATCCCGATGCGCTCGAGCGCGAGCTGGGCGCCGGTCCGAAGCCTGCGTTCCTCTACACCATCCCGACCTTCCAGAACCCGAGCGGCCGCACCCTCTCGACGGAGCGGCGCAGGCGCCTGGTCCAGCTGGCGCGGGAGCACGAGCTCCTGGTGCTGGAGGACGACCCGTACGGACTCGTCCGCTACGAGGGCGAGGCTCCCCCGTCGCTCTTCGAGCTCGAGGGCGGAGATCTCGTCGCCTACTCGTCGTCGTTCTCGAAGACGATCGCGCCCGGGATCCGCGTCGGCTATTTCGTGCTGCCGCAGGCCCTCGAGACGGAGCTCGAGGCGATCGCGGTCTCGACCTACATCACGCCCGTCCTGCTCTCACAGGGCACGGTGTTCGAGTTCCTCCGCCGTGGCAACTTCGAGCCGAACCTCGAGCGCGTGCGCGGGCTGCTCGGCGCCCGGCGCGACGCGATGCTCGCGGCACTCGAGCGCGAGCTGCCCGAGGGAGCGCGCTGGAGGCGGCCCGACGGCGGGTACTTCCTCTGGCTCGACCTTCCCGAAGGCGTCGACTCGAGCGAGCTTCTCGCACGCGCGCGCGAGGCCGGCGTGGTGTTCGAAGCCGGGCCGGGATTCTTCCCCGGAGGCCGCGGCGGCGAGGGCTCGGCGCGCCTCGCGTTCAGCTTCGTGTCGCTCGAGGAGATCGACGAGGGCGTCGCACGGCTCGCAGCGCTCGTTCCTTCAGCCGCGGCTGTCTAGCAGGTTCGAGCGCCGAGACCTGCGACCCGGGCTACGAGCCTGGGCTGCTGCGGCGGGACGATCGCGCCTCCTCGCGCCCGCCTGAAGGTCGGGCACGGAGTGTCGCCGGGCAGGGCACAGAGGCCCGCGCGACGGAAAAAGCAGTCGCTGCAGCTTGCATCGGTTCCCTTGCTCATGTTCCCCTTTGCTACGTCGCGGCCAGCACTAACAGAGCGGCATCATGCGCGCCTACCGTACGTGCTTTCAAGGGGCATGGCTGCTGAAAGTGCCGCATTTTCCGGGAGATTCAAAACCATAAATATGCAGGACGTTTACGCGTTTGCCGGGAGCGTTGCCAGGGCTTGCAACGCCTGTTGAAAGTTCCGCACAGGGATGATCCTCAGCCCGTGCGCATTCCGCCGGGCAACCGTGGCGTTTTCCCCAGCCGGGACGATGAATGCGTCCACATGTGCACGGCGGGCGCCGAGCGTCTTCTGCTCGACTCCGCCAATCGGGAGGATGTCGCCGCTGAGGTCGAGCTCGCCGGTGGCCGCGATCTTGTTCCCGCGATCGACGTCCCTGCCGAGCTCCTCCATCAGGTCGAGCGCGAAGGCCACTCCGGCCGACGGGCCTCCGACCGCGCCCGCGTCGATCCGCACCGGGATCGGCAGGTGGATGTCCGCGGCCTGGCCCACCGCCACGCCGATCCGGGAGTGCCGCGAGCCGGCCGGGTTCGGGGCCGTCACGAGCGACACGGTCCGCTGGTCGCTTCCCCGCCGGATCCCAACCGTCAGCTTCGTCCCGGGCTTGCGCGCGCCGACGAGGCGCTGGAGGTCGGAGGGCTGGTGCACCGGCGTTCCGTCCACGGACACCACGATGTCGCCCGGCTGCAGCTTCCCCGCCGCCGGCGCCGACGGGTCGACGGCCTCGATCAATGCGCCGACCGGGGTGGCGCGCACGCGCCTGCCGAGCGCGCGCAGTGCGACCGCGGCTGCGATCTGCTGCGAGCGGGTCATGTCGCGGAGATCCTCCTTGCGCCGAGCTGCATCGGACACGCCCGGGGCCACGACGTCCGAGGCCGGGTGGACCTGTCCGCCGTCGGGCCGCGCGGATGGCACGAGCTTCTCGAGCAGCGAAGCCTTCCGGACGAAGACATCGACGAAGTAGATCCCGCCTGGTCCCTTCGGGTCGTGTCCGCCCTTGACGGTTACGAGCGGCGCGACCGGGTGGGCACGATCCGGGAGGAAGATGTAGCTGCCCGACGGCAGGACGAGCAGCAGCGCGAAGATGCCGAAGATCGCGACGGCCCCGCCGGCGCCAAGTAGGGCGATGCGTCGCAGCGAGATGCGGCTCAAAGAAGGCCCCGCGTCAGACCGCCGTCCACCGGGATCACCGATCCGGTGACGTATGACGCGCGGTCGGAGGCGAGGAAGCACACGACGTCGGCGATCTCGCGGGGAGTGCCGAGCCGCCGCAGCGGGATCGTCTTCAGGTCGTCCTCGTTCGGGCCGTCGGGATAGACCTCGCGGATCCGCTCCGTGTCGATCCGGCCCGGGGCGATCGAGTTGACCGTGATGCCCTTCGGCCCGAGCTCGCGTGCGAGCGTCTTCGCCCAGCCGATCACACCCGGGCGAACGGCGTTCGAGAGCACGAGGTTGTCGGTCGGCTCGCGCACGGTGCTCGAGGTGATGTTCACGATCCGGCCGTGGCCGCCGGCCTCGATGTGCGGCAGACACAGATTCGTGAGCCGAATCGCCGAGAGCAGGAGCAGCTCGACCGCCGACTCGTAGGCCTCGGGGCCCAGGCCGAGCGCTGCGCCGCGGGGCGGGCCGCCGCTGTTGTTGATCAGGACGTCGATCCCGCCGAAGGCCTCGACCGTCTTCTCGACCAGCCGCTCGAGATCGCGCGGGGTGGTGACGTCGCCGCGGACGGGCAGCGCGCCCAGCCGCTCGGCCTCGCGCTCGAGCACGTCGCGCCGGCGGGCGAACATCGCGACGTTGGCGCCCTCCTCCACGAACGCCTCGGCGATCGCGAGCCCCATCCCCGCGGACGCGCCGCAGACGATGGCCGTGCGTCCGCGGAGCCCGAGATCCATGGCTACGTGGTGAGGACGCTTACTACGTCGCGCACGGCGGCCGCCGACTCCTCGAGCGCGGCCTGCTCGCCCGCATCGAGCTCGAGCGCGACGATCTCCTCGACGCCGGCCGCTCCGAGCTTGACGGGGACGCCCATGTACAGGCCGTCGATTCCGTACTCGCCTTCGAGGTACGCCGTGCAGGGCAGGACGCGCTTCTCGTCGAGGACGATCGCGTCGACCATTTGCGCCACGGCCGCGCCGGGCGCGTACCAGGCGGACGTGCCCAGAAGGCTCACGACCTCGCCGCCGCCCTTCGCTGTCCGCTCGACGATCGCGGAAAGCCGATCCTCGGGCACGAGCTGACGCAGCGGCACGCCGCCGACGGTCGCGGTCGAGACGACGGCGACCATCTGATCTCCGTGTCCGCCGAGGACGACGGCATGCACGTCCTTGACCGACGCTCCCGTCTCCCGCGCTACGAAGGCCTGGAAGCGCGCGGTGTCGAGCACGCCGGCCTGGCCGACGACGCGCTCCTTCGGCCAGCCCGAGACGTTCTTCGCGACGTGGCACATGGCGTCGAGCGGATTCGAGAGGACGATGATCACGGCGTCGGGGGACTGCTCGATCGCGGCGTTCGTCACCGACGAGACGATCTTCTCGTTCGTCGTGACCAGGTCGTCGCGGCTCAT
>JAWVDL010000115.1:0-9746 GCA_033857355.1 Gaiellaceae bacterium
GGCAACAGGACGACCGGCTGCTCGAGGAGCGTCATGCGGCCAGGTCGGCGAACTTCGCGTAGCGCTTCAGGAAGGACAGCTTGATCGCGTCGGTCGGACCGTTTCGGTGCTTGGCGAGGATCACCTCGGCCAGACCCTGCTGGTCGGAGTCGTCGTTGTAGTACTCGTCGCGGTAGATGAAGGCGACGAGGTCTGCGTCCTGCTCGATCGAGCCAGACTCGCGGAGGTCGGAGAGAATCGGCCGCTTGTCGTGACGCTGCTCCACTGCGCGCGAGAGCTGGGACATCGCAAGAATGGGCACGTCGAGGTCACGCGCGAGCACCTTGAGGTTGCGCGAGATCTGGGAAACCTCCTGGACGCGGTTCTCCATGTTCGTTCCCGAGGTCATCAGCTGGAGGTAGTCGACGACGATCAGCCCGAGATTCGGCTCGCGCGACTTGAGCCGCCGCGCCTTCGAGCGGATCTCCATCATCGTGATCGAGGCCGAGTCGTCGACGTAGATCGGCGCCTTCGCCAGCTTGTCGCACGCCGCCGTCAGACGTGGCCAGTCGTCGACTGCGAGCTTGCCGGTGCGCAGGCGCTGAGACTCGACCTTCGCCTCGCTGCACATCAGCCGCTGCGTCACCTCCGTCTTCGACATCTCGAGCGTGAAGAGCGCCACGGGAACCTCGTGCCGTACCGCGAGGTTGGCCGCCATGCAGAGGCCGAGCGCGGACTTCCCCATGCTCGGACGCGCCGCGACGATGATCAGGTTGCCGGGCTGGAAGCCCGCGGTCAGCCGGTCGAGATCCTTGAAGCCGGACGGCACGCCCGTGACGTCGGCCCCGGCTTCGTACAGCGCCGTGATGCGCTCGAAGCTCTCCTTCAGCAAGGTCTCGATGTGGCTGAACTCGCTGGTGACACGGCTCTGCGACAGCTCGAAGATGACCTGCTCGGCCCGGTCGACGAGCAGCGCCGTGTCGCCGGGCCGCTCCCAGCCGAGCCGGGCCACCTCGCCGCCGGCGGAGATGAGGCCACGCAGGGTGGCCATCTCGCGCACGATGCGCGCGTAGTGCGAGGCGTTCGCCGTTGCCGGGACGAGCGCGGCGAGCTCGTGGATGCGAACGCGACCGCCGACCTGCTCGAGGTCGCCGCGTTCCTCGAGCTCGTCGACGAGGGTGATCGCGTCGACCGGCTCGCCTTTTCCGTACAGGTCCGCGGCCGCCCGGAAGATCCTTCCGTGGCTCTCGCGGTAGAAGTCGCCGGCGTCGAGGATTTCGCTGACCGCGCCGATCGCGCCGGGGGAGAGAAGCATCGCCCCGAGGACCGACTCCTCGGCCTCGAGGTTCTGCGGCGGGACCGGCGCGGTCTGCGGAAGGTCCGCGAGCTGGCTCATTCCAGGCCATCCAAGCAGGGGGGCCCGCCGGGGCATAGCCCTGTGGAGACATGCGCTTCCAGGACCATAATCAGGGGTTTAGCAGGCATTTAAGAACTCATGTTCGCACAAGTGCCGGACGGCGCGGTGGAAAGTTCGTCCGCATCGTGCGGGAAGTTCCTGCAGAGATCCCCAGGCCTGTGGGCAACCCTGTGGACGCCGGTCGCGTCGCGGGTGAAGATTGTCCTGTGAACGCTCGGCTGGCACTGGCTCTGGTAGTTCTCCTGGTCGGTTGCGGAGGCGAGATGGCGGCGCGGGCGCCTGAGCAGCGGCCCGGGTCGCTCGGGTCGACGTTCGTCACCGGCCATCCCGCAACGGGGCTTGCCGTCGAGCGTCCCGGGAAGCGGGTCGACCTGGTCGGGCTCGACGGTCATGTCTACGCCCGCCTGCCGGGTGTGCAGCTCGGCTACGTCGCCGAGCCGGGGCGGGTCATCCTTCGAGAGCGGGAGCAGCAATGGCTCTTCCGGCCGGGCACCGGAACCTTCGTCAAGTACGCGCCAAAGCGAGTGCGTCCGCGGCTCGGCTGCCAGGTCGCGTCGAAGCGGGGCGCGACGAGGCTCTTCCTCTGTTCGCCGAAGCCCGAGTCCGCGGGGTTGTTGCCGCTGCCGCGGACGATCGAGCTCGCGGCAACCGGCGCCTCGAGGCGCGTCCTCGCTGGGCCGCCGTTTCCGTCACCCGCACCCGACGTCGGTCCGGTTGGCCACTGGATGTCCGCGCAGCTCTCGCCGGACGCTCACACCGTCCTCGCGCAATGGTCGGCCGAGTGCGAGGTTCCGACCGCGTTCCTGATTGCGGTCGCCGGCCGCGCGCCGCGTCCCGTCGCGGGCACGCTGCGCGAGCAGCCGGAGTCGGTCGGCCTCGGCTGGAACCCCGACGGGCAGGCAGTGGTCTTCCTTCCGACCGGGGCGTGCGGGACGGGCTACGACGGCCCGGGGATCTATCTCGTGTCGACCGACGGGAAGCCGCTTCGGGCGATCGTCAAGGGACGAGACATCCGCGGCGCCGCGCTCTGGACTAGCTAGGTCGCGCGGAGGTCTTCGCCGGCCGCTTCGGCCTCGGCCACATCCGACTCGTAAGCGGCGCGGTCGAACTCATCCTCCGGGACCTCGCCGGCGACGTCGTCCGCGGTGGGCTCCACCTCGGGCTGCTCGGAGACGACCGGATCCTGAGCCAGCGCGGCGGCGTCGAGCGCGTCGAGGTCGAGCTCCTCCGTGGCGGCCTCCTCCTCGGGCGCGTTTGCCGCGGCTTCGGCGGCCTCCATCGCAGCGAGCTCCTCCTCCGGCGGCAGCTCTCCGCCTTCCGGTACGACCAGAGTCTTGACCTCGACGGTCACGTCCTGGAAGAGCTCGATCGGGATCTCGTAGCGGCCGATGCGCTTGATCGTGTCGGTGCCGATCTTGCGGCGGTCGACGCGGATCTTGTGCTTCTCCCAGATCTGGTCGGCGATGTCGGTCGGCGTGACGGAGCCGAACAGGGAGCCCGTCGGCCCCGACTTGACGTCGAAGCGCAACTCGGCCTGCTCGAGCTTCGAGGCGATCTCGCGCGCCTGCTCGACGCTCGCCGCCTCGTGCCGGGAGATCTGCGCGTGCCGCTTCTCGAGCTCCTTCACGAGCGCCGGGGTCGCCTCCTGCGCGAGCTTGCGCGGGAAGAGGTAGTTGCGGGCATAGCCGCGCGCGACGTTGACGACCTCGCCGCGCAGGCCGACCTTGTCCACGTCCTCCCGGAGAATCACTTCCATGGCTAGCCGGAAACGTACGGGAGGAGCGCCATCTCGCGCGCCCGCTTCACCGCGACCGCGACCTGGCGCTGGTGTCGCCGGCACGCGCCGGTGATGCGGCGGGAGCGGATCTTGCCCTTCTCCGAGATGTAGCGCCGGAGCTGGTTGATGTTCTTGTAGTCGATCTCGTCGACCTTCTCCTTGCAGAAGTAGCAGGACTTGCGCCGGATCGGGCCCGACGACTGCCCTGGGCGCTTGCGCTGCTGCCTGCCTTCCATGCGCTGCGCCATCAGAACGGGATGTCGTCGTCGGCGCCGGACGAGCCGAAGTCGGCGGTCTCGGCAGCAGCCGCGGCCGGAACGAACTGTGGCTCGCCGCCGCCGCCCGGAGCGCCTCCGCCGTCGCGCGAGCCGAGGAACTGGACCGTGTCGGCGATGATCTCGACCGCCTGGCGCTTGGTGCCGTCCTGCGCGTCCCACTCGCGCCAGTCGAGGCGGCCGTCGACCGCGACGGGGCGTCCCTTGGCGAGGAACTGCGCGCAGCTCTCGGCCTGGTTTCCCCAGACGGTGATGTCGAAGTAATTCGGCTTGTCGCCCCACTCGCCGGTGGTGCTGTCCTTCTGGCGCGTGTTCACGGCCAGGCGCAGCTTGCAGAGCGCGGTTCCGCTCGGCGTGTGCCGCAGCTCAGGGTCCTTCGTCAGGTTTCCGACCAGGACGACGCGATTGATGTTTGCCATCGCTTTAACTCTCCTCTTCTTCCGGATCTCCGTGGGAACGTGTGTTCGCCTCAGCGTACGCGGGCTGCCGGTCGTCGGCCGCGGGCATCGGCGGCGGCGCCGACGTTCGGCCGCCCTCGACCTG
Source organism: Gaiellaceae bacterium (assembly GCA_033857355.1). Taxonomy (GTDB): domain Bacteria; phylum Actinomycetota; class Thermoleophilia; order Gaiellales; family Gaiellaceae; genus UBA5186. The sequence goes on from JAWVDL010000115.1 coordinate 3,992, forward strand.
GCGGACGGCTAGGTGACGCATCACGCCGTCCGTGATCTTGAGGATGCGGGCCAGCTCGTCGAGCGTCTCCGGCTCGGCCTGGAACAGGAACAGGTGGTACGTCCCGTCGGGCTTGTGGTCGATCTCGTAGGCGAGTCGCCGCCGGCCCCAGACGTCGTGGCTCTGCCAGGTTCCGCCGCCCTTCTCGATCAGCTCGCGGGCGCGGGAGATGATCTCGTTCTGACGCTCCTCGGGGAGGTCAGGGTCGAGCATCAGCAAGATTTCGTACGCAATGTTCATCCCGAGAGCTCCTTCCTTCGGTCTTAGGCGGCCTCGCCGGCAGGCGTCGCTCGGGAACGGACGACGCGAAGCGAGGCAGGAAGCGGCGCCAGTGTAGCATCGGACCGCAGTGGCTTCGAACCGGCTCGCGTGGCTCGGAGGCGCCGCGCTCGGCGCGGTTGCTCTCGCCCGCGCGCTCACGCGCCGCCCGCCTCCCGCTCCTGCCTACGCGCCTCCTGCGGAGCCCGAGGCCGAGCCGTCGGGCCCCGACCCGCGCGCAGAGGAGTTGCGCACGAAGCTCGCCGAGGCCCGCGAGCTCACGGACGAACGCGAGGAGTTCGAGGGCGCCGAGACCCCGGTCGACCAGGCCGAGCCGGTCTCGGACCCGGAGGCCCGCCGACGCTCGGTGCACGAGAGCGGACGCGCGGCAGCCGACCGGATGCGCTCGTCCCGCCCGGACTGATCAGGGGCGGACGACCCGGACGACGCCAGCGACGAGCCCGCGGGCGAGACGCCACTCGTATGCGTCCGACTCGAGCTTCCGGCGCTCCGCAGGATTCGACGTGAAGCCGGTCTCGACGAGGATCGAGGGCACGTTCGCCCAGTTGAAACCGGTCAGGTCGCTGCGGGGGAACAAGCCCAGGTCTCGCGCTCCCGTGGCGGCGACCATGCTGCGCTGGACGGCCCGCGCCGCGCCGAGGCTGCGCGCGTAGATGTCATCGGTCCAGCCGCGTCGGTAAACCGGGTACAAGGTCTTGATCCCGTTCGCGGCGGGGTTGGTCGAGCCGTCCGCGTGGATGCGGAGCATCAGCGCCGCGTGGCGCTCGTTGCAGAACTTGGCGCGGGCGACGTTTCCGCCGGTGCCGTACGTGAACGTCGGCCCGGTTCGGGTCATCGCGACGCGGTATCCGCGTCGCAGCAGGAGCGTGCGGGTCTTCTGCGCCAGCCGGAGGACGATCGCCGCCTCGCCGCTCGCGCCGCCGCCGTCCTTGATCTTCTGGACCTTCGAGCCGGGGCCGATCGGCTCGACCTGCGCGCCGACAGCCGGCGGCGTCCCGTGGCCGGGGTCGAGGCAGATCAACGCAGCGGCTGCGGCGAGGTGCGCGAGCACCCGGCCTTCTTACCAGACGGTCTTCCTCTGGCTGCGCGCGAAACGGGCCCGTTCCTTGCGTGCCTCCGACTGCGCCCGCTTGTCCTGGCGCCGCGCGAGCATCGCGAGCTCGCGCTGCAGCTTCTCGTAGCTCTCGAAGCGCTCGGCAGGGAGCGTGCCGTCCGCGATCGCGGCCTGCACCGCGCAACCCGGCTCCGTGTCGTGGCCACAGTCGTTGAACCGACACTTCGCGATCAGCTCCTCGACGTCGCCGAAGCTCGCGCCGATGCCCTCCTCCGCGCTCCAGAGCTGCAGCTCGCGCATCCCGGGCGTGTCGAGGACGAGGCCGCCCTCCGGCAGCGGGACGAGCTCGCGGTGCGTCGTCGTGTGCCGGCCGCGGCCGTCGGACTCGCGGATCTCCTTCGTCGCCAGCCGCTCCTCGCCGAGCAGCCGGTTGACGAGCGTCGACTTGCCGACGCCCGACGAGCCCAGCAGTGCGATCGTCCGGTTGCCGGTCGTGTACTTCCGCAGCTCCTCGACGCCCTCGCCGGTCACGTTCGAGACGACCTCCATGGGCACCCCGTACGCGACCGGGGCGACCTCTGCGAGCGCAGCATCCAGATCGTCGCAGAGATCCTTCTTCGTCAGGACGATCACCGGCTCGGCCCCGCTCTCCCAGGCCATGGTCAGGTACCGCTCGAGGCGCCGGGGATTGAGGTCGTGCGCAGTGAGCGCCATCACGAGGAAGACCACGTCGACGTTCGCGGCCACGACCTGCTCTTCGGTCGCCGACAACGCGGTCTTGCGGGAGAACTTCGTCCGCCGCGCCAGGACGGCCTGGATGATCCCTTTCTCCTCGCCCGGGATCGGTTGATACGCGACCCAGTCGCCGACCGCGGGCAGGTCGGCCGTGTCCCCTTCGTGCAGGAGCCGTCCCGCCACCTCGGCACTTAGTAACAGGCTGTTACTTGGATCTCCGGTGTAGAGGCCGTAGGCGCCGCGGTGCTGGACGGCGACGCGGCCCGCGGCGAGGCCGGCGCCGGCATGTGGCTGGAACTCCGCTTCGAGCTCCGGATTCCAGCCGAGTCGTTCGAGTTGTGCGTTCAAGAGCATGTCTCCTCAGCTTCACGGTACGGGAAGGGGTCGGCGGACGCCGCCGCTCCGAGGAGGTGCTCCTGGCGCTTTCGACGCTAGAGCCGGGCGGGCCCACGGGTGAAGGAAGCGGTAGGCACAGTCGTCATCGCACTCCCTCCTCTCGGCGCAGGCTCGTCTGCGCACCGTAGAGAATCACTCGGTCGGGCGCAACTTTTTGCAGCTTTAACGCGTTGTTCCTACGCAAAACCTGTGACAGGGTGGGCGACTCTAGTGTGAAGTGTGACCATTTTGTAAGCCAAAGAACGGGGAGGAACATGTTCGGTCTTTCAGGTAGGCGGATCGCCAAGCTGGCGCCCGCAATCGCAGTGGCAGCGCTCGTGCTGCCGGCAACAGCATTTGGTCAGGCCACCCGCACCTGGGTGTCGGGCGTGGGCGACGACGCCAATCCGTGCAGTCGCACTGCGCCGTGCAAGACGTTTGCCGGCGCGATCTCGAAGACGGCTACGGGCGGAGAGATCAACGCGATCGACCCGGGCGGCTTCGGCGGCGTGACCATCACCAAGTCGATCACGATCGACGGCAGCAATACCGAGGCCGGCGTGCTCGTCAGCGGCACCAACGCGATCGTCGTGAACGCGCCGGTGGGCTCCAAGGTCGTCCTGCGTGGACTCGACATCAACGGCCTCGGCACCGGGCTCAACGGCGTCCGGATGATTGCGGGCTCGTCGCTTCGGATCGAGGACAGCCGGATCTACGAGTTCACACGTGACGGCGTGGACATGGAGAGCAGCACTCCGAACGCGCTGCTCGTGGTGACGAACACCGCGATCTTCAACAACGGCGGCGACGGCGTGCTCGTCGCTCCGCCAACGGCAGGAAACCCGAACAAGACCAAGGTGCTCCGCAGCTGGATCCAGGACAACGCGTGCGGAGTCGTGACGACGTCGTTCGGCCCGGATCCCGCCTTTGCGTTCGGGACGAACTGCGGGACTGCGAGCTCCGCCTCGGGAGTCAACTCCGCGGCGGCAATGACCGTGTTCGACAGCTCGATCGCGTTCAACCTGGGCTCGGGGATCTTCTCGCGCGGCGGAGGCAGCTTCATGCGCTTCGGGCGCAATGAGGTCTCGGGCAACGCTTTCGGCCTGAGGACGATCGACGGCGGTCTGCTCATCTCGCTGACCGGCAACCTGGTCGCCGGCAACGGTACGGACGGCGCTCCCACGAGCACCGTCGTTCCGGTCTAGGAACCAGACATAGGGCGGGGGTCTTCGGGCCCTCGCCTCGCCATTTCAGGCGCAAACGGCACGGCGCCGGGGCACGGCGCGCTTGTTTGTTGCCCCGCGTCCCTCTACGCTCCCCTCGTTGGGTTCGCAGACAATGGGGAGGAAAGTCATGGGTCTTTCAAGTAGGCGGATCGCCAAGCTGGCGCCCGCCATCGCAGTGGCAGCACTCGTGCTGCCGGCAACAGCGTTCGGCCAGGCCACCCGCACCTGGGTCTCCGGCGTGGGCGACGACGCCAATCCGTGCAGCCGCACTGCGCCGTGCAAGACGTTTGCAGGCGCGATCTCGAAGACCGCCACGGGCGGGATCATCGACGCCATGGATGACGGCGGCTTCGGCGCCCTCACGATCACGAAGTCGATCACGGTCGACGGCGGCCACCACACAGCCGGCGTGCTGGCCAGCGGCGGGATCAACGCAATCAACATCAACATCCCTTCGGGTGGCCAGGTCGTGCTGCGCAACCTCGACATCGAAGGCAACGGCACCACGCTCGGCCTGAACGGCGTCAACATCATCGCGGCCAGGTCGGTGCGCATCGAGCACAGCAACATCGGCTTCTTCAGCCGCAGCGGGATCCTGATGACCGACAGCCAGCCAAACTCGACTCTCGTCGTCACGGATTCGCAGATCTACGACAACGGCGGCAACGGCGTGACGGTCGCTCCGCCGACCGCAGGAAGCCCGAACAAGGCCAAGATTCTCCGGACAAACATCCAGGAGAACGAATGCGGCGTCGTCGCAGCGACGTTCGGGATGACCAACGTCTTCGGGACGGACTGCGGGACGAGCAGCTCCTCATCCGGGATCTTGGCCGGGGCCGCGATCACGACGTTCGACAGCTCGGTCACGTTCAACCTGGGCTCGGGGATCTTCTCGCGCGGCGCAAGCGCGTTCTCGCGATTCGGGGACAACGAGATCTCCGGCAACGCGTTCGGGTTGAGAGCTCTGGACGGCGGACTGCTCATCTCGCTGACCGGAAACCACGTGGCTGGAAACGGCACGGACGGCGCTCCCACGAGCACGGTCGTACCGGTCTAGTCGCAGCGCAAAGCGCAGGGCCGGAGGGCGTTCGCCGCCCTCCGGCTCATGGCGTCCGGATAAGTGTCAGCGTTGCGCGCCACGAGCCGCCCGTCGTGCAGCGCTCGAACCAGGAGCGGTGGACAGGGGCGCAGTTCCGCGGCGGCCGGCCGGTCGGCGTGTCCGCAAGCGGGATGCGGATGGCCGCAGCACGGTGCAAGATGTCCGCCGGAATCGCGATCGTCCGCGACCTGAACCAGCGATCGGGGCCATAGCGCTGATCGAAGCTGAAGCCCGGATGGGCGTAGTTGCTGGCGATGCGGTCGATCCCGTCGGGCCGGTTTGGGCAATAACCGCGCAGCAGCAGGAGCGTCGACGAGATTGGGCTTCCTGCGCCGATCTTCACGGTGCGCGAGGCGGGGTCGTAGCGGATGTCGACCACGCCGTCACTACGGGACGCGGTGGCTCGGAGCCGACACCTGTCCGTCGCGTCCAGTTGGCGGTACAGGCCGTCGACGTGCGTGTGGTCGATGCGGGCCGTTACCGTGCTCGGCCCGCGGGCCCCGCTAAGCCCGGTCAGCGCGCTGCAAGGGTCGACTCCGCCGGAGTCGCCACACGGCGGAACCGACACGGTGCCGTTGAACGCCAGCCGCCACGTCTGGGTGCTGGTGTCGTGCGCGTCGTTCGTGTCGCGCGCTCCGCCGGGGTTCGGCGGCCTGGCGTGGTACCGCGTCGCGTAGGTTCCCGCCCCCGTGTAGCGCACGACGAAGCGAGGCGTCTCGGTGTACGGCGCCGGGGCGACGGTGTAGGGCGGAGCAGCGGCTTCGCGGGCCGACGATGCGGGCGAGTCCGCGAGTGCGCAGGCCGCGGCCGCGACTAGCGCGAGGAAAACGGCGACGTGCCCGAAGCGAGCCACGGCGGGGAAGCGTAGTGCTACCGCGGGGACTAGGCGGACACGCCGCCGGACTGCTCGAGCTCGCTGAGCCGGTGCCTGTATCGCCGGGAGGCCGC
>JAWVDL010000116.1:0-6381 GCA_033857355.1 Gaiellaceae bacterium
GGTCGGTCAGCGGCTGCAGGAACGCGATGAGTACCTGACCGTCGCGCAGCCGGCCGGCCTCCTCCGGGCTCGGCTTCTGCACCTTGACGACCGCGTCCGCCTCCCACGCGCCGCCTCCGACGGACGCGCCCGCCTGCGCATAGGCCTCGTCGAGGAAGGACGCTCGCTCGCCGGCGCCCGGCTCGATCTCGACCTCGAAGCCCGCCTGGACGAGCCGTCCGATGCTTTCCGGGACGAGCGCAACGCGCCGCTCGCCGACCGCCGACTCGCTCGGGACCCCGATCCTCACGGGCGCTAACTCTATTCGTTCATCATTCGTCGTCGTGCCGCGGCTGAGCCCGCTTCGAGCCGGGATCGCCCTCGCGGCGCTCGTCGGCCTCTCGACCACCCTGCGCTGGTGGGCGGCGGAGCGGATCCCGACTCCGTGGATCGCGCCGGACGAGATGCTCTACGGGCTGCTCGGTCGCAGCCTGTGGGAGCACGGCAACCTTCATTTGCTCGGCCAGCCGACGCGCTTCTTCAGCCTGGTCTCACCGGCACTCGTGGGAGGCCCGCTGAGGCTCGGGAACCTCGAGACCGGCTACGACCTGCTGAAAGGACTCCAGGCGCTGGCCATGTCCCTCGCCGCCGTGCCCGTTTACCTGTGGGGACGCGCGTTCCTCTCGCGGTTCGGGGCGCTCGTCGCCGCGGCGCTCAGCCTCGCGATCCCCGGGCTCGTCTACTCGGGGCTGATCATGACCGAGGTCGCGTTCTACCCGGTCCTCCTGCTGGCGGCGTGGGCGATCGCGCGGGCGCTCGCCCGCGGCACGGTCGCATCCCAGGTGCTCGCGCTCGGCGCGATCGCGCTCGCCTCGCTGACGCGTTTGCAGGCGGCGGTGCTCGTGCCGGTGTTCTTCACCGCGCTGGCGATCGACCTCGCCCTCGCGCGCGACCGCAACCGGGTGCGCCGGTTCTGGCCGTTCGCGGCTGGAACGGCTGTGCTGGCTGTGCTCTGGATCGTGTACCGCCTACGCAACGGTGGGCCGTTCAGCCAGGTCCTCGGCGGCTACCAGGCCGCCGGGGAGACCCATTACTCCGTCGTCGACGCGCTGCGCTTCGTCCTCTACCACGCCGAGTACACGCTCGTCTTCACGGGCGTCGTCCCGGTCTGCGCCTTCGCCCTCCTGCTCGTCCAGGCGGTGCGCAGCCGGCCGGACCCCGAGGTGCGCGCCTACCTGGCGACGACGAGCGCGCTGACCTTCTGGCTGGTCGCGGAGGTCGGGATCTTCGCCTCGCGCCACGTCGGTCTGCTCGCCGAGCGCAATCTCTTCGGGCTCGCACCGCTCTTCTTCCTCGGGCTGATGCTGTGGATCGAGCGCGGCCTCGCGCGACCGCGTCTCGCCACGGCTGCGGTGGCGCTCGGCGCGGCCGTCCTGCTCGTTGCCTTGCCCGTCGCCCGGTTCGTCTCGCTGCCCGCGCTTCCGGACACGTTCACACTGATCCCGCTCTACCGCCTCGGCGTCCACTACCCGCACGTGAACCTCGAGCTGGTCGCCACCGCCGTGCTCCTGGTGGGCGTTGCGGTGTTCGTGCTCGTTCCTCGGCGCTTCGCCCTCGCCGTTCCGGCGGCGCTCGTGCTCGTCTTCGCCGCCGTGTCCGTCTCGGCGGGCCGCGTCGTCGCGGGACAGGCGACGCTCGCCCAGCCCGGCACGCTCGGCCCCGATCAGCGCTGGATCGACAAGGCCGCCGAAGGCCCGGTCGCCTACGTCTACACGGGGGACGTCTACTGGAGCTCGGTCTGGGAGAGCGCGTTCTGGAATCGCCGGATCGAGGCCGTCTACGACCTGCTCCTCGCTCAGGTTCCGGGGGGTCTTCCCCAGCCGTCGGTCGGGCCGTACGAGGACGGGCGGGTCGTGACCGCGGACGGGAAGGGCCTGCACTGGCCTTACGTCGTCGCGTCGAGCTCGATCACCTGGCGCGGAACGCGTATCGCCGACTCGAGCGCCGGCCTCGCGCTCTGGCGGCTGCAAGCGCCGTTTCGGATGGCCACGTGGGTGCAGAACGTCCAGTACAACGGGGTGGTGGACGCGCACGCGAAGATCTTCGCCTACGACTGCCGCCGGGGAGCCTTCCGCGTAGCGCTGCGGGCTCCCGGTCCGCGGAAAGTCCGTCTGCTCCGGAACGAGCATGCATTCCGGCGCTTCGAACTGGCCGCGGGCGACACGATCGCCCTCAGCGTGCCCGCCTCGCCGCGGGACGGCCACCGGCTGTGCTCGTTCGACCTCCTCACGAGCGCGCCGGTCAAGGTGACCAGGTTCGCGTTCGAGCCGGCGCGGCCATGACCCGGCTCCGCCGCCCGGGCTACCTCCTGGGCGCACTCGTGCTGGGCTCGACGCTCGTGCGCTTCGCGGCCGCGCGCGGCATCCACACGCCGTGGATCATGCCCGACGAGGTCATCTACGGCGAGCTGGGCAAGAGCCTCTACCACTCGGGCCGCTTCGAGGTCCTGGGCGAGCACATCGGCTTCTTCGGACTCGTCGTTCCCGCCCTCGTCGGCGGGCCGCTCTCGGTCTCGGATCTCGAGCGCGGCTACCACTGGCTGAAGCTCCTGCAAGCGCTCGTGATGTCGCTGACGGCGGTGCCGGTCTACCTCTGGGCGCGCTCGCTCGCCGGTCCAAGGTGGGCTTTCGTCGCCGCAGCGCTGACCGTCGCGATCCCGGGGCTCGCGTACTCCGGCCTCGTGATGACGGAGGTTGCGTTCTATCCGGTGCTCGTCCTCGCCGCGTGGGCGATGGCGCGCGCGCTCGAGCGGCCGACGCCTCGCCGTCAGGGCTGGCTCGTCGCCGCCTGTGCGCTCGCGGCGATGACGAGGCTCCAGGCGTTCGTGCTGCTGCCGGTCTTCGTGACCGCCGTCGCGCTGAAGACGGCGTTCGAAAGGCGCCCGCGGGAGGCACTCCGGCTCTGGCCGGCGGCCGCGGGCCTCGTCGCGCTCGCAGCTCTCTGGGCCGCCTGGCGTCTTGCGGGCGGTGCCCCGCTCAGCGCGGTCTTCGGCGCCTACGCCCCGGCGGGGGAGTCGCACTACGACGTCGCGGAAGCGCTGCGCTTTGCGCTCTACCACCTCGGCGACGAGCTGTTGTTCACGGGCATCTTCCCGCTCTGCGCCGTCGCGCTCCTGCTCGCGGTGCGCGAACGCTCGCGCGCGCTCGACGCCTATCTGGCGACGGTGATCGCGCTGTCCTTCTGGCTCACGCTCGAGGTCGGCGTCTTCGCATCCACCCACGTCGGATACCTGGCCGAGCGAAACCTCCTGCCGCTCGCCCCGATCCTGTTCATCGGCCTCGCGGCATGGCTGCATCTCGGCGCGCCTCGACCGGCGCTTCCGACGATCGCGGTCTGCGGCGCGGCGCTCGCGCTGGTGATCGCAATGCCGGTGGGACGGCTCGTGTCGCCGGACGCATTCCCGAACTCGTTCACGATGCAGCCGCTGATCGAGTACGAGCAGCACCACCCAAGCGCGAACCTGGACCTGCTTCTCACCGTTGTCGCAGCCGTGGCTCTCGCCTGCTTCGCGACGGCGCCCCGACGGCTGCTCGTCCTCCTGCCCACGATGCTGGCGATCCTGTTCGTCTGGACCTCGGTCTCGTCGAGCCGGGAGATCGTCCGGCTGGCGAGCTTCCTCCAGACCATCTCGACTGGACCGCAGCGGCGATGGATCGACGTCCGGGCAGACGGGCCGGCGGCGTACGTCTACATCGGCGAGCAGAACTGGCCGGTCGTCTGGGAGAACGTGTTCTGGAACCGACGCGTGCGGCACGTGTACGACGTGGAGGGCACGTCGATCCCCGGCGGCATGCCGCAGGAGCAGATCGCGCCGCGTGACGACGGCCTGCTGTTGACCGCCGGAGGCCGGCCCGCCCGCGGCCGCTACGTCGTGGCCCAGTATCCCCTCGCTTTCGTGGGCCAGGCGATCGCGAGCGCGGGAGACGGCCTGGTGCTCTGGCGTCTCGATCCGCCGTTCCGCCTCTCGGTGTGGACGCAGCGTGTCGCCGGCCACGTCCGCGTGCTGGCGTACGGCTGCCGTGGAGGGTCGCTCCGGCTGAAGCTGCAAGGCCCGCTGCCGGAGGACGTCCAGTTGCGCCGCAACGACGCGCCCTACGCGCACGTCCGGCTGGATGCGGCCGGGCGCTGGAGTGGATCGATCCCGGCGAAGCCTCCGAGGCCGAACGGGCTGTGCACCTTCGACGTGCTGACGGCGCCCGCCGTGACCGCGCCGACAGTCGTCTTTCGCCGCTAGCCTGATTCGATGCGCAGGCTCCTCCTCGCGGCGCTCGCGGCGCTGGTGCTCGTCCCCGCCGGGTCCGCCGGCCCGAGCTCGGTGCCGCGGTTCAAGCACGTGTTCGTGATCGTCTTCGAGAACAAGGAGCGTCCCGCGGTGCTCGGTTCTGCGCCGACCTTCGACGCGCTTGCAGCGCGGTACGCGCAGCTCACGGGTTATCGCGGGGTGACCCATCCGAGCCTCCCGAACTATCTCGCTCTCGTCTCCGGCTCCACGCAGGGGGTCACTTCGGACTGCACCGACTGCACGGTCTCCGCGGCGAGCCTCGCCGACTCGCTCGAGCGCGCGAAGAAGACGTGGAAGACCTATGCGGAAGGGCTGCCGTCGCCGGGCTGGACCGGACCGTCCCAGGGGCGTTATGCGAAGAAGCACGATCCGTTCCTCTACTTCGACCCCGTCCTCGCCAAGCCGGCGCGGCGAAACCGCGTCGTCCCGTTCGCACAGCTCTGGCGCGACCTCTCGCATCGCAAGCTTCCGGACTTCGCGCTCCTCGTCCCCGACCTGTGCAACAGCATGCACGACTGCTCGGTCCGGACCGGGGACGCGTGGCTCTCGCGCGTCACGAAGCCCCTGCTCAAGAGTCCGCAGCTCAAGAACAGCGTGATCTTCGTGATCTTCGACGAGGGCTCGACGGACGTCGGCGGAGGCGGGGAGACGCTCGCGCTCGCCCTCGGCCCGACGGTTCGGCCCGGGTCGAGGTACACGGCCGTGCTGAACCACTATGGGCTCCTGCGAACGATCGAGGACGCGTGGGGGCTGAGCCGGCTCGGCCAGTCGGCCGGCGCGCAGCCGATTTCCGGCATCTGGAAGTAGAAGCTAGAGAGTCGCCCAGACCTCGAGCTTCGCACGTGTGCGCCGGATGACCTCGTCCGTGAAGTCCGACGTGCCGGCGTGGCCGCCGAGATCGGCGGTCCGCACGCCTTCGGAGACCGCTTCGAGGCAAGCCTCACGGATCGCGCGGCCCGCCCGCTGCGCTTCCTCGCTCCCGTAGGCGAGCAGCGCCGAGCCGGCGAGGATCATCGCCATCGGGTTCGCGACGTTCTTGCCCTCGAGGGAGGGCGCGGTGCCGTGCGCCGCCTCGGCCATGACAGCTCCTGTGTGCATCTGGCCGTCAGGCTCTTCCTTGAAGGCGACGACGAGCGACTCCGACCCCGCGATGGACCCGAAGAGCGGGAGGACGAGATCGGAGAGGATGTCCCCGTCGCGATTCAGCGCGGGAATCACGAGCCCGGCCCCGGTCGACGCGATCAGGAGTGCGAACGTTGCGTCGATCAACTGCGGCTCGTACGGCACGTCTGGATGGCGCTCGGCCGCACTGTCCATCTCCTCCTTGAGCATGCCCTCGTAGGTCGGGCTGACGGTGTACTTGGGCCCGCCGAAGACCTTCGCGCCGGTGCGCTCGGCCTGGCGAAAGGAGAACTCGGCGACCGACCGGCAGATCCGCCGCTCGATCCGCTCCGTGCGGTAGGCGACCTCGTCGTCGCCCTCACCCTCGCGCCATTCCTTCGCGCCGTACGCATCGCCGACCGCCATCCGGACGATCGAGATCGGCGCATGTACGCCGCCGAGCGGAACGACGCCCGGAATCCTTCGCCCGGTGCGCACGATGACCTGGCCGCCGATCTCCTCGCGCAGGATTCGGTTCGGAGATCCGACGTCGTCGCGGCCTTCCGGCGTGACCGTCGCACCTTTCAGCCCGAGTCCGTGCTCGCGGATGGCGGCGGCAGCCTCGTACACGATGCGGTTGTCGGTCGCCCGGCGCGACTCCAGGGAGAGGTCGAACCGGGGGAGCTCCAGCTCGACCCCGATGACGTCGGGTCCCAGGACGCGAAGTGCTTCCCCGAGCAGCTCTTGACCGGTCTGATCGCCCTCGAGCACGACAATCGTGTTGGCGTCCATGGTCGCGCGATTCTACTGGCGCGATTAGCGAGGCCCGGCCGCGGACACGATGGGTGCCTATGGCTCGGAAAGGAGGCTGGAGGCGCGAGGGCTCGAAGCGGCGATTTCGCTACGTCGACTCGCGCGGAAAGCCGATCGCCGACGATGCAAAGCTCGCACGGATCGAA
>JAWVDL010000117.1:0-5809 GCA_033857355.1 Gaiellaceae bacterium
GACAAGGCCCGGACGATTCGCATGCCGGTCCATGTCGTCGAGAAGCTGAACAAGATCGTCCGCGCCGAGCGCAAGCTTCGCGCGGAGCTCGGCCGCGAGCCGTCGTCGGCCGAGGTCGGCATCGAGCTCGAGCTGACGGTGGACGAGGTGGAGCAGATCCGCCGCAGCGCCCAGACACCCGTGTCGCTCGAGAAGCCGGTCGGCGACGAGGAGGAGTCGGAGTTCGGCCACTTCCTTCGGGACGACAACGCGCCTCTGCCCGAGGAGGCAGCCGAGGTTGCGCTGCGTCGCGAGTCGCTGATCAGCATCCTCGGCACGCTCTCGGAGCGAGAGCGGAGCGTCCTCGAGATGCGCTACGGCCTCGACGGGAAGCATCCGCGGACGCTCGACGAGGTCGGGCGGACGTTCAACGTCACGCGCGAGCGGATCCGCCAGATCGAGAACGAGAGCCTGAAGAAGCTCCGCGCGATCGCAACTGCACAGCAACTGCGCGAAGTCGCCTAGCGCGACTTGTCCATACGCCACGGACGCGCCGGTCACTAGACTGGCGCGTCCGTGACCGAGCCCTGGTTCGACGAGCTCTCGGAGCTCCTGCGCATTCCCTCGATCAGCGCCGACCCCGCGCATGCGGGCGACGTGCTGGAGGCGGGAGAGTGGGTTTGCAACGTGATCCGGCGCGCCGGCGGCGAGGTCGAGCTCGTCGACTGGCACGGCCAGCCGCTTGCGATCGGCGAGATCCGGGCCTCCCGCGATCCCGAGAGCGCTCCGACGGTGCTCTGTTACGGGCACTTCGACGTCCAGCCGCCCGACCCGCTCGATCTGTGGGAGAGCGATCCGTTCGAGCCCGAGATCCGCGGCGAGTATCTCTACGCCCGCGGAGTCGCCGACGACAAGGGCCAGCTGTACATGCTGCTCAAGGCCGCCGAGGAGCTCGCGGCCGCGGGCGAGCTGCCCGTGAACGTGCGCTTCTGCTGCGACGGTGAGGAGGAGTCGGGGGGCCACTCGATCGTCGAGTTCCTCGAGGCCGACGAGCGCGGCGCCGACGCGGCGGTGATCTTCGACAGCGGAATGATTCGCCGCGGCCTGCCGGCGTTCAACGTGGCGACGCGTGGAATCGTCTACTTCCACCTCAAGGTGCGTACCGGTGCGCGCGACCTGCATTCGGGGCTGTACGGCGGTGCGGCCCTCAACGCCCTCCACGCCTTGACGGCGATCGTCGCCGCGCTTGCCCAGCGCGACGGCAGGCTGCCCGAGCCCCTGCGGGCCGGCATCGCCGCGCCGACCGAGGAGGAGCTCGCCGGCTGGCGGGAGCTCCCGCCAGGCTCCGACGAGCTCGGCGACCAGGGCGCCCGCCCGGCCGACCCGAAGGCCGCCGACGAGTTCTACGTTCGCACGTTCGCCGAGCCGGCGCTCGATGTGAACGGGATCGAGGGTGGCTCGCCGCACGTCCAGAAGACGGTGCTGCCGGTGGTCGCCGACGCGAACTTCTCGATCCGCCTCGCGCCCGGGCAGGACGCCGAAGAGATCGCTGCCGCGGTCGAGCGGCTCGTCGAGGAAGCGGCGCCCGAGGGGGCCGAGGTCGAGCTCGTGCGGCTCGCATCCTCGCCGCCGGGCCTCGTCCCGCCCGACTCGAAGGCGGTCCAGCTCGGGCTCGACGCGTTCGAGCGCGCGCTCGGGGTCCGGCCGCTCCTCGTGCGCTCCGGTGGCTCGCTTCCGATCGTCCCGGCACTCGCCGACAAGGGCGTTCCGACGGTGATCACGGGCTTCTCGCTGCCCGACGCGCAGATCCACTCCCCGAACGAGCGCATGCTGGTGGAGCACATCCCGCTCGGGATCCGCGCGGCGCGCGAGCTGTTCGTCGAGTGGGCGAAGCTTGGCTGACGAGCGCTACGCCTCCGCGCTGGCGGAGGAGCTTTCCGCAGACGTCCTCGAGCGATTTCTGCGTTACGTCAAGATCGACACGCAGTCCGGCGACGACCTCGAGGCGATGCCGACAAGCGCCAGGCAGCTCGACCTCTCGCGGCTGCTGGCCCGGGAGCTCGAGGAGCTGGGGCTGGACGATGCGGCCGTCCACGAGCACGGCTATGTCCTGGCGAGCCTGCCGGGCGTCCGCGCGGAGGGCGCGCCGACGGTCGGACTGATGGCACACGTCGACACGAGCCCCGACGAGAGCGGCGCGAACGTCAAGCCGCACGTCGTCGAGCGCTATGACGGCGGCGACATCCAGCTGCCCGGCAATCCGAAAGAGGTGCTGTCGCCCGACGAGAGCAAGCTGCTCGCCGAGCGCGTCGGCCACGACATCGTCACGACCGACGGGACGACGCTCCTCGGCGCGGACGACAAGGCCGGGGTCGCGGAGATCATGGCCGCAGTCGCCTACCTGATCCGCTCCGACGAGCCGCGCGCGCCGCTCCGCGTCGCATTCACCGTGGACGAGGAGGTCGGGCTGGGCGCGCTCTACTTCGACATCGACGCGTACGGCGCCGACTTCGCGTACACGGTCGACGGCACTGAGATCGGCGGAATCGACGACGAGACGTTCTCCGCGTCGGAGGCGGTCCTCGTCTTCCACGGGCGCGGAGTCCATCCGGGCTCGGCCAAGGGGAAGCTCGTGAACAGCGCCAAGCTCGCCGCTCGCTTTCTCGCCTCGCTCCCGGCTGACACGAACTCGCCGGAGACGACCGACGAGCGCGAGCGCTACGTCCACCCGACGCGCATCGAGGGGAACATCGAGCAGACGACGATCAAGATGATCCTGCGCGCGTTCGGCGCCGACGATCTGACTGCCAACGAGGAGCTCGTCCGGCGGCTGGCCGAGGAGGCGGTTGCGGACGTCGAGCAGGCGACGGTCGACGTCGAGATCCGTTCCCAGTACCGGAACATGAAGGAGACGCTCGACCGGCACCCGCAGATCGTCGCGGCCGCGATGGAAGCGGTGCGACGGGTCGGCCTCGAGCCCAAGCTCGGCGCGATCCGCGGCGGCACCGACGGCTCGATTTTGACCGCGCGCGGGCTGCCGACGCCGAACATCTTCACCGGCGGGAACGAGTACCACTCGGTGCGCGAGTGGGCGAGCGTTCAGGACATGGCCGCGTCGGCCGCGACGCTCGTCGAGCTCGTGCGTCTCTGGGCGGAGCCCGGCTGGAGGCTCGAGCGGAGCTAGACGGCGGCCGCGGCGTGCTCGGCTTCGCCGAGCCACTCGTGGCCGAACTCGCGCATCGCGTCGATGATCGGCAACAGCGCGTCGCCCTTGGCGGTCAGCTCGTACTCGACGCGCGGGGGCGACTCGGCGTAGCTGCGGCGCTCGACGATTCCCTCCGACTCGAGTACACGTAGGCGCTCGCTCAGCGTGCGCGGGCTGATCCCGGTGCAGGAGTGCTCGAGCTCGGAGAAGCGCCGCGCCCCTTCGGAGAGGTCGTGGACGAGCAGCGCGGTCCATTTGGCGCCGATGATCTCCGCCGTCGCGGCGACCGAGCAACAGGTCGAGTCGTGGATCGGATTCATGGTGCGCATGGCTCTAGAAGTCTAGCCCTTAGGATGCGCACGCCTTCAGCGCGTTGACCGCGGCCTCGGCGAGGTCGATGCCGGTTGCCTCGAGCGCTGCCGGCACACCGTCGAGCGGGGCAAGAGTACCGGCGCCCGGGTTTCCGTTCGGGTCACTCCAGGTCGCGTAGAGCGTGTTCAGCGTGTCGCGCACTCCCGGGCCGACGTCGGACAGCGGCCAGGAGCAGGACACGCCGCTGTGGGCGCCCACCGCCGTGCCGCCTTTGAATATTTCCTCGCCGGCCTGGCCGGTGCCCTGGTTGTAGACCGCGTTGAATCCGAGGCCGAGATTTTGTCCTGCGATCCTGCCGCGCACTTCTCCGCCGCCGTCGATCTTGAGGCCGTTGACGAATCGACGGACGTCGGCCGAACTCGGTGTGTCACCCGGATCGGGAGGTCCGAGCCAACCGCTTCCGACAGCCTGGTGCTGGAGCGTGAAACCAACGCCCGCACCGAGGTGAATGGTGAGGTAAGTGGCTTGGCTCGAGCTCCCATTGAGCGGCGCCGTGCGAATCAGAGCTACGCCGCCGCCGAAATTGAGCGCACGAGCCAGGTCCCCGAAGCGCGCGGGCAGCTTCCCGAGGCTTCCGGTCAGATCGAAGATCACGTAGTCCGCCTTACGGTGCGGGCCGAACTGCGTCGCGATGCCGTTGAACGTGTCACAGATCGAGTAGCCCTGGAACAGTCCCGAGAGCGGGCCGCCCCAAGGTGGGCAGCCGAACGGGACGACCATCAGACGGTCGAACGTGTTCGGCGGCTTCGGCTTCCCGCTCGAATCGATGACGGTCTGTCGCACGGTGAACTTGCCGAAGTAGTCGAACAGATGAGGCACGACGTGGGAGGGGAAGTACGCCTGCCAGACCTGTGCGACCTGGCGCACATGCTCGGAGGTGGGCCCGAACAAGTCGTTCGTGTCCTTCGGTAGGATCCCGAGGGCGATCCCTAGCTGGCGGAGACCGAGGTTACCCGGGTTCGCGACTAGGCTCGATAGGAGTGCGTTGTACTGCGATTGGGTCGTGGGTGTGTCGACGACATCGTGCTCGCCGTCGCCGAATTGCCAGCGGCGACTCACGATCGCCGGCTGGCCCGGCCGCGCTTCCTCCGGAATGAACAAGCCGATCCCCTTCCGCCCCGGGCTGGGGGGATTGGCGACGAAGAATGCGCTCGCGTGGTTCGCGTCGACGTTGACGGTCGCCTCCGCGCTCACTGCGCTGCCACCGTCAGGCGTCACCCTGACGGTCATCGTCGCACTCCCCGGCTTGTCGTAGCGGTGGCCGCCCTTGAGCTCGTACGCGGCAGACGTCGACGATGCCTTGCCGAGCACGGCCGGGGCAGCGACGACCTCTGCGTTCGATCTGATCCCGTCCCCCCAGGCGACGGTCGCGATGAAATTGGACGGCGGGGCGGCTTTGCCGGCGCGCTTCGGATACGTGAAGAAGCCGAGGG
The DNA here is from genome assembly GCA_033857355.1 of Gaiellaceae bacterium. GTDB lineage: Bacteria > Actinomycetota > Thermoleophilia > Gaiellales > Gaiellaceae > UBA5186. The sequence goes on from JAWVDL010000117.1 coordinate 4,990, forward strand.
TGTCCCTCACGAAGAGGTCTTCGCGAACGCGTAGCGGGAACGCCATCAGGTCGACTCCGGCGACGTAGGTGACCACCAGCTTCGTCGCGTACGTGAAGACGAGCTTCGACCCGCCTGCCGCGAAGTGACCTCCGTTGTCGATGCAGCCTGCGTCGAACGTCGCGGTGTACACGCCCGGCGACGGCGTGAGCCTGGTCGTGATGTGCCAGTTTCCCGCCGCATCGGCAACCGGCACGTGGGCGACGAGCCCGAAGTTCGACCCGAGTGCGACCTCGAGGTGAGAGCTCGGCGTGCCCGGCTTCGAGCAGCCGTGTCCGGTGAAGGTGAGGGGCGTTCCCGGCTTGAGGTTCGACCGCGGCGTCACAGACCACGTTCGCGCCGAAGCAGCCATAGGGCGCGCCTGCGGGCTCGCCACCGGAAGAATGGCAAGGAGAAGCAAGAACGTACCCAGTCCGGCGCCAACCGGCCGCATCGGAGGCCTCCTGCCTTTGGGGGCTCGAGTCTACGACGATCGGTAGGTTCGGCTCAAGCTACGGGCGGAAGGGCGCCGGCGTCGCGTCGAGCTTCGGGATCGAGAAGCGCGCGATCGTCCCGAAGCCGGGGGCCGGCTTGCACGCCTGGGCGATCCCGGCATCGCACGCGACGGACAGGAAGATGAACGCGTCCTCGATCGAGAAGCCGTGCTCGTCGACAAGCAGGCGCGCGGCCTCCTCCGACACGAGTGCGAGCGCCTCCTCGAACGCGGGCGCCGTGGCATGGGCGACCCAGCTCCGCTCGAGCTCCGTGACCGGCCACGTCGCCTGCTTGCCCTTCACGAGGT